>CANSES010000001.1 GCA_947645965.1 uncultured Enterorhabdus sp.
GACTAACTTCCTCACGTGTGCTGACGGTACAAGTACAGCCCCATATCATACCACGTTTGTCAAGCCCCGCAACTTTTTTCGGTCGCGGGAATATCCGCAACCCCCAGCGGGCCTTCGCTTTGAGAGGCAACTTCAAGAGCCGCTTCCACCCCGCGACGCGTCCTTTCCCCACGAAAAAGGGCGCCCGACTCGGTGGTCGGGCGCCCCGCAACAGGCTGGGCGCTTACGGCGGCCACGGACTTTGCCGGGTCGCCGCTCTGTCGCGGGCGTTCTACGAGTGCTTGTGGATGCCGCCGTCCACCATGTAGGACTGGCCGGTGAAGTAGCCGCCCTCGTCGCTGACGAGCAGCACGATGAGCGGGGCGCAGTCCTTCTCGGTGGTGCCGATGAAGCCGAGCGGCGTCTTCGACTCCAGGCTCTTCAAGGCCTCTGCCTGGGTCTCGCGGAAGAAGTCGGTGGCGATGATGGGCAGAAACACGTTCACCGTGATGCCGTACTTGCCCCACTCGTTGGCCGCCGTGCGGGTGATGGCGCGGATGGCCTCCTTGGCCATGCCGTAGGCGCCGAAGCCGGCGTTGCCGTCGTAGCCGGCCGCCGAGGCGGTGTTGATGATGCGACCGCGGCCGCTCTCCTTCAGGTAGGGGAAGCAGGCCTTCATGAACATCATAGAAGCGAGCGGACCGCTCTCGAAGGCCTCCAGAGCATAGGCCTCGTCAACATCGTTGATCTCGCGGTACTGCATGGCGCCCTGGGCGCAGTTGATGAGGATGTCGATGCCGCCGAAGCGCTCGACGCACTGGACCACCACGTTGTTGATCTGGTCGACGTCGGTCACGTCGCAGGCCACGGGCAGCACCTCCCCGCCGAAGGCCTCCACTTCCGCCTTCAGCTCCTCGAGCTTCTCGACGCGGCGGGCGCAGGCGCAGATCTTCGCGCCGTTCTCGGCGAGCACCTTGGCCAGGCCGCGGCCCACGCCCGAACTGGCTCCCGTCACGATGGCGACGCGCCCCTCAAGTTTCTTCATTATGGAACTCCCATCTGTTCGATCTACCGATAGGTGCACCCCGGCCCGCATGCTCGGGCGGGAAGCCGCCGAGCCGTTAGGCGACAGGGCTTGTCAGTATAAGGGTTGCCGCGCCCGGTGCGCCAGCAGGACGACCCGTGGAGGCTACAATGGCGTTCTCAACGGAACAGCGAACCTGCGGAAGGGAGGGGCCATGGCAACCATTGCGATGGTGGACTTCGATTTCGACGACTGTGACTTTGAGCGGGCCATGGTGGAGACGGCGGGCATTGAGTTCACGAGCTTCAGCCACGGCCGCCACTGCACCGCCGACGAGATCATCGCCCACGCCGCCGGTGCCGACGGGATCATCACCTCCTACGGCCGCTTCACGGCCGAGGTGATCGCCTCCCTGCCTGGCGCGCGGGTCATCAGCAAGACCGGCACCGGGGTGGACAACATCGACGTGGCGGCGGCCACGGCCGGCGGCATCGCCGTGTGCAACGTGCCGGCCTACGGCACCGAGGTGGTGAGCGACCATGCCATCGCGCTTACGCTGGCATGCCTGCGGCGCATCAACGAGATCGACGCCGACATGCGCGCCGGTGTGTGGGATTTCGCGCGCCGCCGGCCCTTGGGCCAGGTGCGGGGCCGCACATTCGCCGTAGTGGGCTACGGTAACATCGGCCGGGCCACGGCCGTCAAGGCGGCGGCCCTCGGCTTCTCCGTCGTCGTGTGGGACCGCCACGGCCAGCCGGGCACCGTCACGGCCGAGGGCTTCCCCTACCTCGCCTTCGACGAGGCCCTGCGCGCCGCCGACGTGGTCAGCTTCCACACGGCGCTCACCCCCGAAACGCGCCACTTGCTGAACGCCGACAACATCGCCCTGCTGAAGGAGGACGCCGTGGTGGTGAACACCGCCCGCGGCGCCGTCATCGACACCGACGCCGTGGCCGCGGCGCTCGCCGCCGGACGCCTGTGGGGCGCGGGGCTCGACGTGTTCGAGGACGAGCCGCTCTCCCCTAGCGCGGCCATCCGCACGGCGCCCCACACGGTGCTCACGCCCCATGCCGCCTACTGGTCGGAGGAATCCGCCGCCGAGCTGCGTCGTCGCTGCACCCAGAACGCCATCGATGTGGTGCTCGGCCGCACGCCCGAGGCCTGCGTGAACCCGGAGGCCCTGGCCGCCGCGCTCGCGAAGTGAGCCCATAAAGAAAGGCCCGACCGCGAGGTGGGCGGTCGGGCCGGGGAAGTCGGGGAGACGGGAGGGAGTGCCGCCCCGACACGGGAAAAGCTTGTGGGTGATGCGGGCGACCTGAAGCCCGCCCCCAGCCTCAGCGGTCGACCAGACGGTCTAGCGCTCGCGCAGCTCGTGGCAGGTGCCGCACTCGAAGGTGCCGCGATGGTGGCACTGAGCGCAGTACTTCATCGCATCCTTCGGCAGATCCTTCGAGTGGTTGTTGTGGCAGTCGGTGCAGGTCGCCGGATTCTCCTCGTGCTTCTGGCCAGCAGGGCGCTCGTGCGGATTCACCGTCGTGCCCTTGTCGTCGGTCAGGGCCGTGGAGTCGGCGGTCAGCGCCGCCACCTCGGCCAGGTCGCCATGGCAGCTGATGCAGGTGGCCGGGTCGACGGTGTCCACCGTGGCCTTGGAGGCCGGCTTGTCGCCGAACTTCACATCGGCATGCTCGGTGGCCAGCACATCTTCCTGGGTATGGCACTGCACGCAGGTGATGCCCTCGGCCTCATGGGCCACATCCTGGGGGCAAGCGGCGTCAGTCGCCGACTCGGCCTCCACGGTGTGGCAGGTGGCGCAATCGGACTCCATGGTCCAATTCACCGGCTGGCCCGCCATGGGATCGGCGGATTCCTCCGTCGCGGCATCGCCGGAATCGCTCGCGGCCGGCTTTGCCTGGGGGGCGCAGCCCATGAGGCAGGCCATCAGCGCCGTCAGCGCAACCACCGCGCCGAGAACGGCCATAAGGGTACGGCGACGGTTCACGGTTACAGCTTCACGTTCCATTACTTCGTTCCTCTCTTCTCGACGCGGTCAGGGTCGTATGACTACTCGGCGTCCCAGTTCTCCAGGCCAGCGGCGTGGCGGGCGGCGATACGGCCCCACACCTGGTTCTCGGCGTTGTTGCCGCCGGTGATGCCGTAGGTGTGGCTCTGGAAGTTGCCGAAGCAGCCGGCCGCGTACAGACGCGGGATGGGGTTCTGGGCCGGGTCGAGCACCTGGGCGTTCTCGTTCTTCATGGGGCCGCCCAGGGTGGAGCAGGAGCCGGGGTAGATGGACACGGCGTAGTAGGGGCCGTTGTCCAGGGGCACCATGGTCTCGGCGGCGCGGTCGAAACGGGTGTCCTTACCGGCGGCGCAGAAGCCCTGGTACTCGTCGAAGGTGGCCTTCAGGGCGTCGACGTCCATCAGCGGGTCGAACTCCTTGATCTTCTCGCCAAGCTCCTCGATGGTGGCACCGGTGAGGATCCAGCCACGCTCCAGCTCGGCCTTGTTGTCCTGGCTCCAGCCGTCCCAAGCGCGGATGGAATCCGGCAGGTCGCTGGCGAAGTTGCCGCACTCGAAGAAGTCGCCCTGGCTGGTGGACAGCTTGCCGGCGTCGAAGCAGCTCTGGTCGAAGATGCCCCAGGACGGGATGCGGTCGAAGTCGGCGATGGAGTCGTCGAAGGACAGCAGGGTGTGCCAGCCGTTGTGCGGCGAGCCCATGTTGTTCTCGTTCACGAAGCGGCGGCCCAGACGGTTCACGTTGAAGTAGCTGAAGCCGGGCATGAAGTACAGGATGGAGAAGTCGTACTCGGGATCGCGGGTCCACATGGAGTACATGGAGATGGCCATGTCCATGTGCCACAGCTTCGCTCCCACGTCCTCCACCATCTTGATGCCGTCGCCGGTGTTGTACTGCCAGCCCTCGAACTTGAAGGGAGAGCACTTCAGGTACTCGTTCTTCAGGTCCTCGTTGAACTCGAAGCCGCCGATGGTCATGATGACGCCCTTGCGCGCCTTCACGGTCTTCTCCTCGTTGCCGATCATGGTGTAGGCGCCCACGATCTCCTTGGTGGCGGGGTTCTGGATCAGACGCTCGTCATGGCAGTCGAACAGCACCTGCACGCCGAGCTGCTCGCGCTGGGCGTCCAGCTCGTGGAAGGACAGCATGCCGAAGCCGTCGACGGAAGACAGCTTGCAGGAGCCCTCGTAGGCGTTGTCGTCCAGGAAGTAGTACTCGGGGATGGCACCGGCCAGGGCCACCTCCACCACTTCGTAGGTCATGCCGTACTTGTCGGCGTACTCGGTGTTGCGAGCGCACTCCTCGACCCAGGCCTCGATCATCGGATCGGGGGTCTTGCCCTTGGTGAAGGCGCGGATGTAGTCCTTGAAGCGCTGCTTGTCGGCCTCCTCGACGATGGTCCACTCGCCGTTGTTGATGGAGCTGTTTCCGCCGCCGCGCTCGGGGGCCTTCTCCAGCACGATCACTTCCTGGCCGCACTCATCGGCACCGATGAGCGACGCCCACATGCCCGCGCCACCGTAACCGATGACGAGCAGGTCGCACTCGTAGTCCCAGTTGGCCGGCATCCAGTCGCCGGTGTCGGCGAGGGCACCCTGACCGCTCTCCTGGGAGCAGCCGGCGAGCGCCGCGGTACCGGCCATGGCCGCAGCGGCCAGACCAGCGCCCTTGAGGAACGAGCGGCGAGAAACGCCGAGATTCGCATCCTTCTTCATAATGGTCCTTCCTCCTGTTACTCGTGCGGATATGCGGAGCCTTTTCTCCGCAGCCTTTTATCAAGGGCCGCTCGCTGTGATCGTCGAGCCCCTCCCCTCGCGGCTTGCATCCGCTTTTGCAGGGCATAAGGCTACGGTTCGCTTCCGATTCGCGCATCTGAACGTCCGTCGGATTTTGCGATATTTTTTTCGTAGATATTGGGTAATTCCCCAGATCAGAGCCTCTACGATTCTCAATCCGATAGGCGCAAAATGCCCGTTCGGCTATGATCGTGGGCCGAAAGAAGGCCCGAATGCGCTATGATACCCATCACCGCATGACGCACAGCCTGGGGAGGGGACGCACGTGCCATTTCAAACACGCGGGCACCAACACACTGAGAACATGGCTCATTCATTAGAAGGAAGCGCCCCCGAGGGCGCCCTTGCCACGCCCGAGAACGCCGATCGCGCCATCGACGATGCGACCTCCGCCGCGCCGAGCGCCCGCACACCCCTCGGCGCCGTGGCCGATTCGGCCATTCTGGACTTCCTTATTATGGTGCTGGGATTCGGCCTGTGCCGCGCCTGGATCGTCTTCTGTCTCGGCGCGCCCCTCGTCTTTCCCGCGGCATCGCCCACCCACTGGGTCTACCTGGCCGCCGGAGCCGTGTGCGCCCTGCTGGTGGCCCTCGTGTGCCGCAGCGGCGGCCCCGTGGTGGCGCGCGTGCGCGGCCTGCTGTTCAAGATCACGCCCTTCGCGCTGCTGGCCAGCGGCATTCTCATTCCCCTGGCGGTCGCGCTCAACAGCGAGGTGCTCATGGTCTGCGGCTTCGTAACGGGCGGCGTGGGCGCCGGCCCCTTGCAGGTGCTGTGGGGCGACCGCTTCGCCCACCATTCGGTGCAGTTCGCCGCCTTCGCCTCACCGGCGGCGGCCATCGTCACCGCTGTGGTGTCGGCCCTCTCCTCGAGCCAGACGAGCTTCATGGGCTTCACGGTGATCCCGCTGCTGTCCTTCGCGCTTTTGGCCTTTCACGCCCACCGCACAGGGCACTCCTGGGCGGCGCTGTTCGGGAAGACGCCCGTAGCAGCTGCCGCAGCGGCCGTGGGCACGGCGCAGGGGGAAACCGCGGGGAGCACCGATGCCCCCGAGAGGCAGGCCGCGGCCGAGTCCGGCGAAGTTGTGCAGCGCAAGCGCGCCGTGCCCCTGGGCGTGGGGAAGCTCATGTTCTCCATCATGATCTTCTCGTTGCTCTGCCGCATGTTCGACACCATGAACACTGGCACCGATCCTCTGGCCGTGCTCGGCGGCAGCGCCATCTTCGCCCTGGTCGTCGTGGGCGTGGTGTTTTTCGCCATCGTGGCGCGGGTGCGCGACCGTTTCAACCCCACCTTCATCTACCGGCTCTCGCTGCCCATTATGGTGGCGGGCTATGTGGCCATCGCGCTGCTGTTCGACAGCCATGCGGCCTTCTCGCTGCTCATCATCAATGTGGGCTACGAGTTCTTCGACATTCTCACCTGGGTGCTGTTCGTGGATGCCGCGCGGCGTCGGAGCGACGGCGGCCTGTACATCTTCGGCCTGGGCGTGGCCTTCATGTTCTGCGGCATGACCCTGGGCAACGCCGCGAGCCACGTGGCCGCCGCCCTGGTGCTCGTGGGAGATCTGCAGGCCAACGTGCTGGCCATGGCGGCCATCCTGTGCCTGGTGATGGTGGCCTTCCTCGTGCTGCCCGAGGGCACCGTGGCCCAGCTGTCCGAATCGCTGCGCGAGGGGCGGCGCGAGAGCCACGAGTCGCGCGAGAAGGAGGCGGCCACCCGTGACGCGGAGGCTGCGACCGAGAACGAGGGCGAGGCTTCGGAAGAGGCCAGCGGCGAGGGGCGCATCGAACAGCACTGCGCGGCCGTGGCCCGCGACTTCGGCCTCACACCCCGCGAGAGCGAGGTCATCGTGCTTCTGGCCTACGGACGCACCCTGGCCATCATCGCCCGCGACCTGCACATCGCCCAGGGCACGGCCCGCACCCATATCGAGAACATCTACCGCAAGCTGGATGTGCACAAGCAGCAAGAGCTCATCGACCTCGTAGAGAATCACGAGGGCGCGTAAGGCTTTGAAGAGGCCCTGTCATTGAACGCAAGACGGCCCCTGCAGGAATTGCTCCCGCAGGGGCCGTTTCGTGGGAGGTATAGGGGGTAGCCTCCGCAGAGGTGCCCTCCGTAGGGGCGGGCTTCACAGCCTGCCCGTCAACCACAGCCGAAGGGCGGGCTGAAGCCCGCCCCTGCGGAATCCGTTCCTACAGAAGAGGTCATTCCCGCAACGGCCCCCGACGGAGCCCGCTCTCCCCTACTCCGCGTTCTCGGTGGCTTCGGCGGCGGCCTTGGCGGCCTCGCGCTCGGCGCGCTGGCGCTCCAGCTCGGCCATGGCCTCGCGGGGCGAGGGCGGACGCGGGGTCTCCTGAGCGATGGCGGCGGCCAGGGCCTCCTCGTCGGCCCCTTCGATCACAATACCCTTGATGGCGTCGCCGATGGCCAAACGCTCGATGACGTCGATCCCTTCCACGGCCTGGCCGAACACCGTGTACTGGTCGTCGTACTCAGGCTGCTCGCCCAGCGAGAAGTAGAACTGGCAGCTGCCGGAATTGGCCGGCGACTTGTGGGCCATGCACAGGCTGCCCAGGCGATGGACGTTCTTCGGGTTGTTCTCCCACTCGTCGATGATGGTGTAGCGCGCATCCCCCGTGCCCGGATGCATGCCGCGGATCACGCCCTTCACGGCCGCCAGCACCTGGGCCGGCCCCATGGACCGCGTGACCGGGCAGCCACCCACCACCACCGAGCCCTCCTTGCGGGCGTGGAACTTCAGATTGTCATAGAAGCCCTTGGCGGCCAGCTCCACGAAGTTGCCCACCGTCACCGGGGTCTCAAGGCCGAACAGCGGCACACGCACGGTGCCCTTCGATGTCTCGATCACCGCCACCTCGTTGCCCGTGGGCACGTAGCGCGGCGTGTAAATGGAAAGCTCGATGCGTCCCATGTCATTCCCTTCCCTCAGGTCGTGCAAGTGCAAGCCGCCCTTGCAAAAGCGGCTTCCCCATCTTAGGACAGGGAAGCCGCCGAAGCATCCGATGGAGCGTCGTATTTTATCATCGGCCCCGCTCAGAGCCGTGTTGCGCTAAGAGCCGAACAAGTCCTGCCCGCAGGCCGTCGCCCCCGCGGCGCGCCGAGCATCGCAGGTTTCGCGCCGCCTAAGCAGCCAAGCGCTTGGCGATGGCCTTGATGAAGTCGCCCGTGGAAAGGGTCACGGGATTCGGGAGCGTGGTGATGCGGGCCAGGTCGCCGGTCATCTCGCCGGCCTCGATGGTGTCCAGGGTAGCCGCTTCCAAGCGGTCGGCGAAAGCCACGAGCTCGGGCAGCTCGTCCAGCTCGCCGCGCTTGCGCAGGGCACCAGACCAGGCGAAGATGGTGGCCACGGAGTTCGTGGACGTCTCCTTGCCCTCCAGGTGCTTGTAGTAGTGGCGCTGCACGGTGCCGTGGGCCGCCTCGTACTCGTAGACACCGGCCGGGCTCACGAGCACCGAGGTCATCATGGCCAGCGATCCGAAGGCACTCGACACCATGTCGCTCATGACGTCGCCGTCGTAGTTCTTGCAGGCCCAGATGAAGCCGCCATCGGCCTTCATGACGCGGGCCACGGCATCGTCGATGAGGGTGTAGAAGTACTCGATGCCCGCCGCCTCGAAGCGCTCAGCGTACTGGTCGTCGTAGATCTCCCGGAAGATGTCCTTGAAGCGGTGGTCGTACTTCTTGGAGATGGTGTCCTTCGTGGCGAACCACAGGTCCTGCTTGGTATCCAGGGCGAACTCGAAGCAGCTCGTGGCGAAGCTGGCGATGGAGGCGTCCAGGTTGTGCATGCCCTGGGCCACACCGGCCCCGTCGTACTCGTGCACGAGCTCGCGGATCTCGGTACCGTCCTCACCGGTGTATACCAGCTCCACCTTGCCGGGGCCGGGCACGCGGATCTCGGCGTTCTTGTACACGTCGCCGTAGGCATGGCGGGCGATGGTGATGGGCTTGACCCAGTTACGCACGCAAGGCTCGATGCCCTTCACGATGATGGGGGTGCGGAACACCGTGCCGTCCAGCATGGCGCGGATGGTGCCGTTGGGGCTCTTCCACATCTGCTTCAGGTCGTACTCGTCCATGCGGGCAGCGTTCGGCGTGATGGTGGCGCACTTCACGGCCACGCCGAGCCGCTGGGTGGCCTCGGCCGACTCGATGGTGACCATATCGTCAGTGGCGTTGCGGTGCTCGAGGCCCAGGTCGTAGTACTCGGTCTTGAGATCCACGAAGGGGCAGATCAGCTCATCCTTGATCATCTGCCAGATGATGCGGGTCATCTCGTCGCCGTCCATCTCCACCAGGGGCGTGGTCATTGAAATCTTCGTCACGGGGCCTCCTTCGGCTCGAACTTGCACGGGCCTATGCTACCGCGAAACCCGACCGCCGCGCTCCGCAATTCGCCCAGAAACAAGGATGTAACGGGAAACGACCAACGGCCCGGGCCCGAAGACGGGAAAGTGCCGCTACTCCCCTTCCGCCTCGGCCTGGAACGCGGCGATCTCGGCGAGGAAGGCCTCGCCGTAGGTCTCCAGTTTCTTGGCGCCCACCCCGGGCACCTCGAGGAACTCCTCGGCGTTGGCGGGGCGCGCTGCAGCCAGAGCCGCCAGGGTGGAGTTGTGGAACACCACGTAGGGCGGTACCTCGGCCTCGTCGGCCAGGCGCTTGCGCAAATCGCGCAGCCGCTCGAACAGCGCCTCAGTCGCCGCATCGGGGGCCGCTCCCGCTTCTCCTGCGCCGAATACGTGACCGGAGCCAGCGGCGCGGGTCCGCGATTCCTGGAACGCCGACTTCTTCCGCGACGGCTTGAGCGTCTGCTTCATGGTGAGGCGGAAGCCCTCTTCGGCGGCCTCGCGGTAGCGCGGCCCGAAGCCCACCACAGGGAACTTCCCCTCGGTGATGGCCAGGTACTCGCCGGCGGCCAGAAGCTCGATCACCTCCAGCAGCAGCGGACGCTTCGCCTCCACCAACCCATAGCAGGAAAGACCCATGAGACCCCACTGCCGCAGATTCTCGGTATCGGCGCCGCGCAGCACATCGACCACCGTGGTCTTGCCGAAGCGGCCCCGCAGGGCCTGCACGCAGCGCATCACCGCACGGGCCTCGGCGGTCACGTCCACGGCCTCGTACTGCCCCGCACAGTTCGAGCAGCAGCGGTCGGGGGCAACCGCGGATGCGGGTTCGGCCTCGCGGGCGGATGGGACATCGGCCTCGGGTTCGCGGGCGGGCTGAAGCCCGCCCCTACGGAGGGTGGGAGTAGAGGGAGCGCCTTCCGCGGCTTGCCCGCGCTCGCCGAAGTAGCGGAGAAGATAGCGGCGCAGGCAGTCGGTGGTGTAGCAGTAGCCCACCATGGACTCCAGCATGCGGCGGCGACCCGCGCGCACCACCTCGGCCTCCTCGGGCGTGAGCGCCTCGTTGGACGACTCCTGCTCGATGAAGAAGCGTCCCGTGGCGATGTCGCCGTCGCACCACAAGAGCAGACACTCCGCCGGCGATCCGTCGCGGCCGGCACGACCGGCCTCCTGATAGTAGGCCTCCACCGAGCCGGGCATATTGAAGTGCGCCACATAGCTGACGTTCGACTTGTCGATGCCCATGCCAAAGGCGTTGGTGGCCACCATCACCGGCGCGTCGTCGGCCACGAAGGCCCGCTGGTTGCGCTCACGCTCGTCGGGCGAAAGGCCCGCATGGTAGCGCGTGGCCGCAATGCCGCGCTCCTGCAAGTGGGCGCAGACCTCCTCCACCGTAGCCCGCTTAGAGCAGTACACGATGCCGCTTTCGGCCCGGCGCTCGTCGATGAAGCGGTCGAGTCGCGCCAGCTTGCGCTTGGGCTCGTGACGCTCCACGGCAAAGCGCAGGTTCGGTCGATCGAAGCCCGTCACCGTGACCGTGGGGTCGGCCAGGCCCAGCAGGCGCACGATGTCGGCCCGCACGCGCTCGGTAGCCGTTGCCGTCAGCGCCGCCACGACCGGGCGGCAGGGCAGCGCCGCGATGAAGTCGCCGATAGCCAGGTAAGAAGGGCGGAAGTCCTGGCCCCACTGGGAAACGCAGTGGGCCTCGTCCACCGCCACCAGGGGGATGGGCACCTCTTGGGCAAAGGCCAGAAAGCGCGGGTCGTCCAGCCGCTCGGGTGCCACGTACATGAGGTCGTAGGCCCCCGCACTGGCCCGACGCAGCACTTCCGCCTGTTGGGAAGGGCTCAGCGTGGAATTCAGATAGGCGCCGCGCACGCCCGCCTCCTTAAGCGAGCGCACCTGATCGGCCATGAGCGATACCAAGGGGCTGATAACCAGCGTCAGGCCGTCCAGCACCACCGCCGGCACCTGATAGCACACCGACTTCCCCGCACCGGTGGGCATGACCGCCAAAGCATCGCGCCCTGCGAGCACCGAGGTCACCACCGCCTCCTGCCCCGCCCGAAACGATCCATAGCCGAAGTACGTCCCCAAAACCTCCCGCGCCGCCTCAAGCCGTCCGCGATCTCCCATGCCTTGCTCCCCCCATCCGTTTTCCGCGCCCAGGGCCTCGACACGGCCACCGAAAAACGACGTTGCAGCCACTGCTGCGCCTATGCTACAATCCGAAACGAACGATGCCCCACCTTGTCGGGCAGCATTGTTTGGTGATTAAACCCCGCTAAGCGTCCAAACTCCGCGGGGTTTTCTCTTTTCCAAATTCAACTGTTCGTCATTCCCTCCTCATCAGCATAAGGCCGATGATGCCAATCGTGACTAAGAGGATTTCGCACGTGGCCGTAACCGTCTGTGGCTCCATAGGCAGCTCCTTTCTCGAAGCTGCCCGAATGGCGAAGCACCGTGCGCGCATTGTATCACAATCGTTTTGCGATAAATAATCAACAGAGCAAGTAGATATAAGTCAACCGAAGAGTCCACTCCCGCGATTCCGCGGGCCACTCCGCCGCCTCCCGTAGGGGCGGGCTTCAGCCCGCCCGCAACTGCCAACCGCCCCCGGGCGGGCTGAAGCCCGCCCCTACGAAACGATGCCCCCTCCACACACGCAACCCCTGCCCCTCCCAAGACGCAAAAAAAAGCCCCGCCGGATGGCGGGGCTTAAGGCGACCCTCAGGTCAGGCTGTGCGAGCGATCAAGCTCGAACTACGCCTGGAAAATCTCGATGGTCTCACCTTCGGCCAGGGTGACCATGGCCTTCTTCCAGGTGCGGGTGCGACCCTCCTGGTAACGAACGCGCTTCGGCTTCGACTTCACGTTCAGGGTGTTCACCTTGACCACCTTCACCTTGAAGATAGCCTCGATGGCCTGGCGAATCTCGACCTTGTTGGCGTCCTTGGCCACCTCGAAGGTGTACACGTTGTTCTCCATGGCATCGTAGCTGTGCTCCGTGATGACGGGGCGGATGATGACGTCGCGGGGATCCTTCTCCATTATGCAAGCACCTCCTCGATGCGGGCCAGGCACGGCTCGGCGATGACGAGCGTCTTGTTGTCGATCAGCTCGTAGGTGTTGATATCGCCCACCGGCAGGATGTTCACCTCGGGGATGTTGCGGAAGGACAGGAACGCCTCGACATCCTCGTTGCCGATGATGACGCAGATGCGCTTGCCCTCCAGGCCCAGGGCCTTGATCAGCGCCACGGCGTCCTTGGTGCAGGGCTTCTCGAAGTCGAAGTCCTTGACCACCACGAGCTCGCCGTCGGCCAGCTTCGCGGACAGGGCCGAGCGCATGGCCAGCTTGATCTCCTTCTTGTTGACCTTCTGGTCGTAGGAGCGGGTGTGCGGGCCGAACACGGTACCGCCGCCGGCCCACTGGGGAGCGCGGATGGTACCCTGGCGGGCACGACCGGTGCCCTTCTGACGCCACGGCTTCTTGCCGCCGCCGCGGACCATGCCGCGGGTGCGCGTGTTAGCGGTGCCCTGACGCCAACCGGCCTGCTGCGCCTTCACGGTGCGGTGCATGACAGGCACGTTCGGCTCGATACCGAACACGGCGTCGTTCACATCGACCGTGCCGGCGGCAGCGCCCTTCACGTCCTTAATCTCAATAGTTGCCATAATTTCTGTAACTCCTTGTTACCGATCGTTCCAATTAAGCCATGCGAACGCGCACGAGGCCGTTCTTGCCACCGGGAACCGCGCCCTTCACGAGGATCAGGTTCTGCTCCTCGTCGATGCGAACAACCTCGAGGTTCTTCACGGTCACGGTATCGCAGCCCATGTGGCCCGGCAGACGCAGGCCCTTGAACACGCGGGACGGGGTGGCGCACTGGCCGACGGAACCGGGAGCGCGATGGAAGTGCGCACCGTGGCCGCCCGGGCCGCCGCGGAAGCCGTAGCGCTTCATAACGCCGGCAAAGCCCTTACCCTTGGACGTACCGGTGACGTCCACCTTCTTCACCTCGGCGAAAGCGGCCACCGTCTGGGTGTCGCCCACCTTGTACTCGCCGGCGTTCTCCACGCGCACCTCGCGCAGGTAGCGCTTCGGCTCGGCGCCCTGCTTGTCGAAGTGACCCTGCATGGGCTTGTTCACGCGACGGGGCTTGATGTAGCCGAAGCCCATCTGCACGGCCTCGTAGCCGTCGGTGTCCACGGTCTTCACCTGGCACACCGTGTTCGGCTCGGCCTGAATGACGGTCACAGGAACGATGCGGTCCTGGTCGTCGAAGATCTGGGTCATGCCGATCTTCTTGCCATAGATAGCGTTAATCACAGCACTTCCCTCCTTACAGCTTGATCTCGATGTCAACGCCAGCGGGGAGATCGAGACGCATCAGGGAGTCGACCGTGTTGGGGGTCGGCTCCAGGATGTCGATGAGGCGCTTGTGGGTGCGCATCTCGAACTGCTCGCGGGAGTCCTTGTTCACGTGGGGACCACGGATGACGCAGTACAGGTTGCGCTCCGTCGGCAGCGGAATAGGACCGGAAACCTTGGCACCCGTCTTCTGAGCGGTATCGACGATGAGACGCGTGGACTGATCCACGATCTCATGATCGTACCCCTTCAGGCGGATGCGAATCTTCTGACTTGCCACTTACATTACCTCCAAATAGAAGTTGCTAACGGGCGCCTTAGGCGTTGCCGCCGGCCTTGCTGATGATCTCGTCCTGGACGGACTTGGGCACGGGCTCGTAGGAGTCGAACTGCATGGTGTACACCGCGCGACCCTGGGTGCCGCTTCGCAGGTCGGTCGCGTAACCGAACATGTTGCCCAGCGGAACCTTGGCCTCGATGACGACGGCGCTACCGCGCTGCTCCTGGCCCTGGATGAGGCCGCGGCGGCTCGGGATGTCGCCCATGACGAAGCCGGTGTACTCCTCGGGAGTCTCCACCTCGACGGCCATGACGGGCTCCAGGATGACCGGGTTGGACTTGCGCAGGGCGTCCTTGATGGCCATGGAGCCGGCCACCTTGAAGGCAGCCTCGGAGGAGTCAACGTCGTGGTAGGAACCGTCGATGAGCTCGACCTTCACGTCCTCGACCGGGTAGCCGGCCAGCACGCCGGAGTTCAGCGCCTCCTGGATGCCCTTGTCGATGGAGGGGATGTACTCCTTGGGCACCACGCCGCCGACGATCTTGTTCACGAACTCGTAGCCGGCACCGGGCTCCTGCGGGTACATGTTGATGACCGCATGGCCGTACTGGCCACGACCACCGGACTGGCGCACGAACTTGCCCTCGGCGTTCATCACCTCGTGGCCCGGGCGCTCGCGGTAGGAAACCTGGGGCTTGCCCACGTTGGCCTCCACCTTGAACTCGCGCAGCAGGCGGTCGACGATGATCTCCAGGTGCAGCTCGCCCATGCCGGCGATGATGGTCTGGCCGGTCTCGTGGTTGGTGGACACGCGGAAGGTGGGGTCTTCCTCGGCCAGCTTCTGCAGGGCGATGCCCATCTTGTCCTGCTCGGCCTTGGTCTTGGGCTCCACGGCGATGTCGATAACCGGCTCGGCGAACTCCATGGACTCCAGGATGACCGGGGCGTCCTCGGCGCACAGGGTGTCGCCGGTGGAGGTGTCCTTCAGGCCCACGACGGCGACGATGTCGCCCGCCTGGCAGGAGTCGATGTCGACGCGCTGGTTGGAGTGCATCTGCAGCAGACGGCCGATGCGCTCCTTCTTGTCCTTCACGGCGTTCAGCACGTAGCTGCCGGCATCCAGGGCGCCGGAGTAGACGCGCAGGTAGGTCAGCTTGCCCACGTAGGGGTCGGTCATGATCTTGAAGGCCAGGGAAGAGAACGGGGCCTTCACGTCGGCCGGACGCTCCTCCTCGCCACCGGTCTCGGGGTTGGTGCCCTTGATGGCCGGGATGTCAACCGGGGACGGCATGTAGTCGACCACGGCGTCCAGCAGCTCCTGCACGCCCTTGTTCTTGTAGGCGGAGCCCACGAACACGGGGTTAATCTGGCAGGCGATAACACCCTTGCGGATGGCGGCCTTCAGCTCGTCGACGGTGACCTCTTCCTCCATGAGGACCTTCTCCATGAGCTCGTCGTCGCAGTCGGCGGCGGCCTCCAGAAGCTCCTGGTGGTACAGCTCGGCGTCCTCGAGGAACTCGGCCGGGATGGCGTCCATGGGCTCCGGGTAGGTCATGCCCTTGTCGTCGGCCTTGAAGTCCCAGGCGGTCATGGTCACGAGGTCCACGATGCCCCAGAAGTTGTCCTCAGCGCCCATGGGGATCTGAGCGGCAACGGCCTTCGCATCCAGGCGGTCGCGCATGGTCTGGATGGCGTGGAAGAAGTCGGCGCCCACACGGTCGTACTTGTTGATGAAGGCGATGCGGGGCACGCCGTAACGCTCGGCCTGGCGCCACACGGTCTCGGACTGCGGCTGCACGCCGGCCACGGCGTCGAACACAGCGACGGTGCCGTCGAGCACGCGCAGGGAGCGCTCCACCTCGGCCGTGAAGTCCACGTGGCCGGGCGTGTCGATGATCTGGAAGCGGTACTCCTTGCCGTTGTCCTTGCCGCCGGGGTACTTCCAGAAGCAGGTGGTGGCGGCAGCGGTGATGGTCACGCCGCGCTCCTGCTCCTGGACCATCCAGTCCATGGTAGCGGCGCCGTCGTGCACCTCGCCGATCTTGTGGGTCTTGCCCGTGTAGTAGAGGATGCGCTCGGTCGTGGTGGTCTTGCCTGCATCGATGTGGGCCATGATGCCGATGTTGCGCGTATCCTTCAGATCGATTTTAGCCATATATCACACCAGCCTTAGAAGCGGTAGTGCGAGAACGCACGGTTAGCCTCGGCCATCTTGTACATATCCTCGCGCTTCTTCACGGCGGCGCCGGTGTTCTCGGAAGCGTCGATGATCTCGTTGGCGAGACGCTGGATCATGGTGTGCTCCTTGCGCTTGCGCGAGAAGTCGACGATCCAACGGATGGCCAGGGTGGTGGCGCGACGGGAGTTGACCTCCATCGGCACCTGGTAGGTGGCGCCGCCCACGCGCTTCGGCTTGCACTCGAGGGTGGGGCGCACGTTGTCCATGGCCTTCTTGAACACGGCCAGCGGATCCTCGCCGGTCTTCTCGGCGACGAGGTCGAAGGCGCCGTAGACGATGTTCTCGGCGGTGGACTTCTTACCGTCAAGCAGGACCTTGTTGATCAGCTGCGTGACGAGACGGTTGTTGAACTTTGCGTCCGGCTGCGTTTCGCGGCGGACTGCTGCTGCACGACGCGGCATGTAGTTTCTCCTTTTGCTTCTGCGCGCTTCGGGACGGTGCCCCGTCCATTAGGCTGAACCCTTCAGCCCGCGCGGCTTAACGAATGTTATTTCGGGCGCTTGGCGCCGTAGCGGCTGCGGGCCTGCTTGCGGTTGTCCACCGCAGCGCAGTCGAGCGCCGCGCGGATGACCTTGTAACGGACACCGGGAAGGTCCTTTACACGGCCGCCGCGGATGAGCACCATGGAGTGCTCCTGGAGGTTGTGGCCCTCGCCGGGGATGTAGGCCGTGACCTCCATACCGTTGACGAGACGCACACGGCAGACCTTACGAAGAGCGGAGTTCGGCTTCTTCGGGGTGGTGGTGTACACGCGAGTGCACACGCCGCGCTTCTGCGGGTTGCCCTTCAGAGCCGGGGTCTTCGACTTGTCGACCGTCTTCTTGCGGCCCTTGCGGACCAGCTGGTTAATTGTAGGCAAGACTCTTTTCCTTTCCTTTTATCCACGAGCTTACACTGCACAAAACAAGCGCCTCCCAGAGGCGCGAGGATGCATACTACGAGGGTTCCCGCTGTGTGTCAAACGCCACGCACCCGGGCGTGTCCATACCT
This sequence comes from uncultured Enterorhabdus sp., assembly GCA_947645965.1. The sequence goes on from CANSES010000001.1 coordinate 17,070, forward strand.
CCCGCCAGCGGCACAAAATGTTCACAAACGGACACGGAAGGACCGGTGCGCCCCTCGCAGAGGCGGGGTCGTTCGCACGCTGGACCACCCTTCGTAGGGGCGGGCTTCAGCCCGCCCGCAGCTGGAAGTTGCTCTCAGGTTGGCGGGCGGCCTGAAGGCCGCCCCTACGGAGAGCCCCGGTCGGACTGACCGTGGGGCACCCCCGGCACCGGCCCCTAGCGGGCGTATTCGGCGATGATGGCTTCTACGTAGCGGGCCATGTTCTCCAAGTCGGCTATTTCGATGTACTCGTCGGTGCTGTGGAAGTTGGTCATGCCGATGCCCAAGGTGATGGCGTCGGCGCCCTTGGTACCGAGCACGTTGGCATCGGCGCCACCGCCCGAGATGGCATGGCGCACCGGCAGGCCGCAGGCGGCCGCAGCGGCCTCCAGATGGGCCACGATGGCATCGTCTTCGGTGTGCACGGCAGCGGGATAATCCAAGGTCCAGGCCACTTCCACCGCACCGCCGAGGCGCTCGGCGGTCTCTTCCAAGGCCGTGGTCATGGCATCGCGCTGGGCGAGCACGCGGTCCTCGTAGAGCGAGCGGCACTCCCCTTCCAGAGCGCAGGCGGCCGGCACGATGTTCACGGCCACGCCGCCCTCGATGTGCCCGATGTTGGCCGTGGTGCACTCGTCGATACGGCCGAGCGGCATGGCGGCCACGGCCGCGCCGGCGATGGCGATGGCCGACACGCCCGCCTCAGGCTCCACGCCGGCATGGGCCGCGCGGCCCTCCACCCGGGCCCGCAGCGTCCAGTGGTGGGGCGCGCCCATGATGATGGTGCCCGGCGCTCCGTCGGCGTCCAGCACGAACAGCGGCACCGGCTCGGCCGCGACCGCCCCGTCGCCCAGAAGCCCCGCCTCGGCAGTACCCCGCGAGGCGGCCGGCAGATCCGCCGGCCAAGCCAGGCCATCCGCCGCCAGAGCCGAGGAGCCCAGCAGGCTCTGCTCCTCGCAGGTGGTCAGCAGCACCGTGATGTCGGGACGCGGCGCGCCGGATTCCAGCGTGGCGCGCACGCCCTCGAAGATGGCGGCGATGCCGGCCTTGTCGTCGGCAGACAGGATGGTCTCCCCCGCCGAGGCCACCACCTCGGCCATGCGGCAGGTGATGTCGTCGCAGATGTGACGCGTCTCCACCACGGCCTCGATGCCCGCGCAGGGCTTCACCGTGTCCAGGTGGGCCGAGAAGGCGACGCGGCCGGGCACGGTGCCCGGCAGATGAGCGATCAGGTTCCCCGTATCCGATCCCGTAACAGGCGCCGTCGCGTCGAAGGTGACGGCAAATCCCATCTCGGCCAGCCGCTCGGCACAGTACGCCGCCATCGGCGCCTCATGCCACGACGGGCTCTCGATGACCACCATCTCCAAAAACGAATCAAGCACACGCTGGGAGTTCATAGGGTTCCTTTCTTTCCTCGATTCTGGCTTCGTCTACGCCAGCCAGTAAGAGCAGCGGGAGGGGCGTCGGCGTCATCGGCGATCCTCTCTGAAAAACAAAGCAGGGCCCGATCAGGGGGCGAGGGTCCGCGCGCAGATTCCGCAGCGAACGGAACAGTCCAGTGGACTGTTCCGCCGAGCGAGGACTGCCCGAGCACGGCGCCCTTGCCCCCTGGTCGGGCCCGAAGGGACAGATCGGTCGTTCTACGAAGCCAGGATCGGGGCCGCCACCTGCTTCTTGCGAGACAGCACGCCCGGCATCCAGTTGCCGCCATCGCAGCACTCGATCTCGAAGACGCGGTTCACGCGGGCCGTGTCGCCCTCCACGATGAACTGCGAGCCCTCAGCCAGGATGTCGGTGGCCATCAGCAGGGCGAACTCGTAGCCGTTGTCCTCCACGAGCTTCTTCATGTGCTCGCGGATCTCGGCCTCGCGGCCCATCACCGTGGGCAGGTCCACGGTCTCGCGCTGGGCGATCAGCACGGTCACGTCGTCGTTCACCTTGAACTCCTTGGAGTCGGCCTCCACCAGCTTGGCGATGGGCATGGTGCGCTCGCCGCCGCGGGTGCGGAAGATCTCCATGCCGAAGTCCACGGCATTCAGGCCCAGCTTGTCGGCCAGGAAGTTCACCTGCTCCACGTCGACCGGGGTGCATGTGGGCGACTTCATGATGACGGTGTCGGTGAGGATGGCCGACAGCAGCACCATGGCGATGGAGTCGGGCATCTCGATGCCGGTCTGGCGGAACTGCAGCGTGACGATGGTGGCCGTGGAGCCGATGGGCAGGTTCAGGAACAGGATGGGGTTAGCCGTAGAGATGTCGGCGATGCGGTGATGGTCAATGACCTCCACCACCTCGGCGTTCTCGATGCCGGGAGCGGCCTGGGCGATCTCGTTGTGGTCCACGAGGATCACCTGTTGCTTCACTTCCTCGCCATCGCGCTCGACGGGGTTCACGTTGTCGATGAGCACCGGCTCGGGGATGTTGTTGCGCTCCAGCATCCAGGCGCTTTCCACGGGCAGGGGGCCCAGGCGGGCGGGCACGTACTCCACGCCGGCCTCGCCGTCGCGGGCGGCCAGCGCGTTCTTCAGATACGCGTACCCCACCGCAGCGGAAATGGAATCGTTGTCGGGATTGCGGTGGCCCACGACGAGAATCTTGGCAGACATGAATGCCCCTTTCTGTACCTGTAGCAATTTACGGTTTTGAGGCAGTATACCCCTCCCGCGCGCCTCTGGCGATGGGCTATGATAGCGTTTCTTGAGGAAAACAACGACCCGAGCGGCTGACGGCACGCGTCGCCGACGCCGGTTACGCAAGCGCCCGGCCCTGCGGGGCCCGCGAAAGGAGAAGGTCATGAAGACATACGGCCTGCGCGACATCATCGGCCCGATCATGGTGGGCCCGTCCAGCTCGCACACGGCTGGCGCCCTGCGCATCGCCTCCATCGCGCGGAAGCTGTTCGGCGGCACGCCCGCCACGGCCCGCTTCACCCTGTACGGGTCGTTCGCCGCCACCGGCAGCGGACACGGCACCGACAAGGCGCTCGTGGCCGGCATCATTGGCCTGGCCGCCGACGACCCCAACGTGTCGCGCTCCTTCGAGCTGGCCGAAGAGGCCGGGGTGACCATCGACATCATGTGGGACACCGCCACCGCCTGCGACCACCCCAACACCGTGGACGTGCACTGCGAGGACGGCGAAAGCAACGTGCTGGACATGCGCGGCGTGTCCATCGGCGGCGGCGCGGCGGTCATCCGCCGCATCAACGGCATCGACGTGGACATCACCGGCGAGCACACGAGCGTGGTCGTGCACCAGCACGACGTGCGCGGCGTGCTGGCCCACATCTCCTCGGTGCTCGCCAGCTGCGGCATCAACATCGCCACGGCCAACCTGCACCGCACCGAGAAGCGCGGCGACGCCTTCACCGTGCTAGAGACCGACGACGACGTGGACGGCAAGGTGCGCGAGTATCTTATCCTGCACCCAGACATCCTGAACGCCCGCGTCATCCCCGCCATGAGCGCCACCGACGGCGAGCCAGTGGAGGTACCCGCCGACGCCGACGAGGTGTTCGCGCGCTGGAACTACACGAGCGGCGCCGAGCTGCTCGACCTGTGCGAGCGCGAGGGCGTCACCATCGCCGAGGCCTTCCGCGCCCGGGAGGAGGCGCTGTGCGCCAAGCAGGGCGTGAGCGCCGACATCGACGCCTATCTCGACCGCGTGCTGACCGTGATGGACACGGCAGCCACCACCCCCATCACCGCGCCCGAGCGCTCCATCGGCGGCCTTATCGGCGGCGAGGCGGCGAAGGTGACGGAAAGCCTGAATGGCGATGACACGAAGCGCCACCTGATGGACCCCCTGACCGCCCAGGCGGCCATTTACGCCCTGGCCACCCTGGAGACCAACGCCAAGATGGGCATCATCGTGGCCACCCCCACGGCCGGCTCCTCCGGCGTGCTGCCCGGCGTGCTGCTGGCCATGCGCGACGTGCGCGGCTACAGCCACGACGAGCTGCGCGAGGGTATCCTCACGGCGGCGGCCGTGGGCTACATCGTGGCCCGCAACGCCAGCGTGTCCGGGGCCGAGGGCGGCTGCCAGGCCGAGGTGGGCAGCGCGGCGGCCATGGCGGCCGCGGCGGCCGTGGCCATGGCCGGCGGCACGCCGACCCAGGCGTTGGATGCGGCTTCGAACGTGATCCAGTGCCTGCTGGGCCTGGTATGCGACCCGGTGGGCGGCCTGGTGGAGCTGCCCTGCCAGAAGCGCGACGCCACCGCCGCGCCCCTCGCGCTCGTGTGCGCCCAGATCGCGCTGGCGGGCGTGAGCAACCTCGTGCCCTTCGACGAGAACGTGGCCGTCATGGACAAGGTGGGCCGCGAGCTGCCCATGGAGTTGCGCGAAACCGCCCGCGGCGGCATCGCCGCGGCACCTTCGGCCTGCAGCTTCTGCGCGGGGTGCTAGACCGACCGCTCGTCCAGAAGAATCGAAAAGGCCTTCCGATCGCGATCGCTCAAGTAACCGAGCGGCTCGTCGTTGAGCAGGTCCTCCGGATTAAGGGAGAGCAGCGGAGCCAGCTGAATGCGCGAGGGTTTCAGAAGCCCTTCTGATTCCCAATCGACAAGCTCGTAGTACTGATACTGCGACCGAGGCTGGGCCGAGGTGATCTTCGCTGCGACTACGGCAACCGTCTCTTCACCGATGACGACAACGGGCCGCACCTTCCCTACCTCGGGATGGTCGGCGAATCGCACATAGGCAAGCCAAACTTGCCAGGGACACAGACTAGCGGACGAGCTGGGCATACACATCATCCTCGTCGTCATCCATGTCGGCAGGCAGAACGCTCGATCCCCACCGAGGGTCAACGGGAAGAACCGACGCGGCATCATAGCGAGGCCTCGTCGAAACCCGCATATCGAAGGGAAGACCGCCCACGTCGATGGATTTCACCAGGAATGCGTTGATGGCATCGCTGAGGCTCATGCCCCAATGGGCATACACATCGGCAGCCTGCGCCTTGACGTCAGGTACCACATAGGCTTTAATTTCCGCCGAACGAGTGGCCATACTATCCCCTTTCTATACCTGAACTAGGCCCATTATAGGATCTCACGACCACTTTGCAAACCCTGCCGAGACTCTAGGGCCGGGAATTCCGCAGAGCCCTGGCGAGCTCATCGGACACAAATGCCTGCACTTGCTGCCGGGAGCGCAGACCCATTTTCTTGTACACATGCTGGATGTGGTTGCGCGCCGTGCCGTTGGATATGACGAGTTCTCTCTCAATATCGGCCGTGCTCGCACCGTCGGCCAATAAAGCGAGCACCTCTTCCTCTCGGCGAGTCAGTCCATAGCGGCGCGAGAGCCGCGCGCACAGATCGGCTTTCGTCGGAATGGCGGTCTGGGAGTTCTCCTGGCGGTCAACCGGGGTGATGCCCCATGTGGTGACATAATCCTCGGTGGTGAGCAGCGTCGAGGCCACCACGATAAGGGCCACGAGCGTCAGCGCCGCTGCCGCATCACCCAGCAAAGCGGTGGTAGCCCACCCAGAGCAGGCGCCCGCCGCCCCCGTGGCCAGCACCCGCGCCGCCCGGGCGAAACCGAAGAGCCAGAGTGGATTCACGCCGTAACGGCAGGAAATGCTCATAAAGAGCAGGTTGGTGAACACCGAGAAGCTGAAGAACCCCAGACTGCCGAAAAGAGGGGTCGGCAACGCAAGAGAGGCGAAGCAGGAAAGCGACCCCAGCAACGCAACGGCCACGCAGGGCAACGCGACAAGATAGAGCGGCTTGATGTCGAAGAGCCCCCGGGTGACAACCGCCGCCAGAAGCACCGCCCCATCGACCATAACGCTTCCGACCGCCGAAGAGGGCAGCGGCAACGACGTCGACCGAGCGATGTCGAGAGAGAGCGAGTAGGCGAATGCGTACATTCCCATGAGGACAATGGGCTTGAAGGGAAACGTCCAGCGCCCTCCCTCACCGCACCGCTCGGCCGAGAGAGCCGCGCCCGTGAAGCGGGCCACGAGGAGCATGCTTGCGACCCCGCAGGCCGCGAACATCACCCACCCGAGCGTAGCGGGCAAGAAGCCGATCGCAAAGCGCAGTATCGCACCAGCCAGCGAGGCGAGTGGAAAGAGCACGCAGACCTTTCGCAGCGGCAGCGACGAGAAAAGCTCCATCCACACCAGCGCCCCTCCCGCTCGCCCCAGCCCTACGGCGACACCGCCCAACGCCGCCAGGAAGCCGCCCTGAACTGCGCCCAGCGAGACAACGCCATGGACTATCGAGGCGACCGACAGGACAACGCCCAGAGACGTCACGACCGCCTTGCGATTCCTCAAGGTGCCGATGAGCGAACTCAAGCACGAGATGAGAACGAGGGCAGCAAGGTCAACGCATAACGCCACATTGGTCAGCAGGGCCACTTCCCCCGAAGCGCGTCCAGAAGAAACCGCGACCTCTGCCTGCGAGAACCAAGCGAGAAACAGGGCGTAGCCGATAGAGACCGCAAGCAGCTTTCCGTCGAAATTGTCGATCTGATCTCTCTCCCGCATTGCCCCACGCGCTCCCTTCCCGACTCGACACTGTCTATCAGCGTAGCATTGCCCTTAAAGTTTTTCCCGATCAATACGGGAAAGCCTAGATAAATAGGCCGCGTTCCTACATCTATAGGCGCCACATTTTCTTTCTTCCGTCCCTCCTTCGTGAAATCCTTTTGATTCGAAGGGCCGTCGCAGCGCGCCAAACGCGAACGAAGCCGACGGTCATCCGCACAACCAAGGAGGAGAAACCATGAAACCTATGAGTCGCCGTTCCTTCATTAAGGGTTCGAGCTGCGCCGCTCTCTTCGGAGCCGGAGCCGTAGCCACGGGCAGCATGCTCGGCGGATGCAGCCCGCAAAAAATGGCCTCGACGGAAGGGGTCGCCGAGGGAGAGGCCGCCGAAGCGCCGTCAACCACCCAGCAAGCCATCGCCGACGCGCAGGCGGCTCTGAACCCGCAAACGGAGGGAGCCCTTGGGAACAGCGCTTCTTGCCCCACGCTGTTCACGCCGCTCTCTGTCGGCACACGCACCATCGAAAACCGCATCTTCAAGCCGGGCTCAGGCACGAGCTCTATATCGGGGCCGACCTTTGGGCCGGCAGCCTACGACTATTTTGGAGCCCTGGCCGACGGCGGCTGCAAGTTCTTCTCCACCGACTCGCTGGACACCATCGACATCGGCGAGGTCACTGGCAAAAAGCCCACGGTGAGAACGGCCGAGGGTCGCGCGGACGCGAAGGCCTTCACCGATGCCATGCACGCCAAGGGGGCCACAGTGCTTTCCCAGATCAGCGGCGAGTGGCAGCTCTCTTCCTCGGGAGAACCCCTGACCTCCTTCTACGAGAACGCGAACTTCAAGCGCAATGAAATGTCCATCGACGACATCCACAACTGGCAGCAGGGCGCCATTCGCGGATGCACCTACCTCAAGGAGGCGGGCTTCGACGGCGTGGACGTGAACGCCTCCTGCGACCACATGTTCGCCTCGTTCCTGTCTCGCTTCTTCAACAAGCGCGAGGACGAGTACGGCCCGCAGAGCTTCGAGAATCGCAGCCGCATACTCTGCGAGACCATTGCGGGCATTCGCGAGGCCTGCGGCGACGACTTCATCATCGAGGTCATCTTGTCGGGCATCGAGGAGAACGTGGAAATGCTCGGCGAGGGCGCCGACTGCACGAAAGTCGAGGAAGCCTGCGAATTCGCGAAACTGGTGGAAGCGGCCGGCGCCGACATGATCCAGGTTCGCAGCTCCTTCTACGGAAACCACGCCATCGGCTTCTTCACCGACCTCGCCCATGTGCCCGTCGCGGGTCACACCGGTTACGGCACTCAAATGGATTTCGAGCGCGTGGGCGGCGGCGTGGTACGCGGCGATCTCGGGGGCGCCTGCGCCCTGGCCGATGTCGCCGCCGCCATGAAGGAAGTCGTATCCATCCCCGTCGGCCCCGTGGGCAACATGGATCCCCGCCTTGCCCCCGATGTCATCGAGGATTATCTGGCCTCGGGAAAAATCGACTTCATCTCCATCAACCGTCCCCTCATCGCCGATTCGGAGCTTCCCAACAAGCTGCGAGAAGACCGCCTGGGCGAAATCGCTCCCTGCAACAAATGCTGCACTTGCTTCATCTCCATTCTCCCTCCGACGAACCCCGCCGCGAAAACCTGCCGCGTGAACCCCACGTTCGGACGCCTGTTCAAAGATGACGGATTCCCCGCGGGCGCGGCGCTTCCCCCGGCGGAGAAGGCCAAATCCGTACTCGTTGTCGGGGGCGGCCCTGCCGGCATGGAGGCAGCGCGGGTGGCGGCACTCCGCGGACATCAGGTGACCTTGGCAGAGGCGAAAAGCTCTCTGGGCGGCATACTCACCTTCGCCTCCCTCGTAAAGGGGCCCCACGAGCGCATCGCCGATTTCCAAAACTATCTCGTCGGCCAAATGGACGCCCTGGGCATTACCGTGAGCTGCGACACCGCCGTCGATGCCGACTTTGTGAAGAACGGCGGCTACGATGCCGTCATCATCGCCACGGGCGGCCTGCGCACCGCACCCGTCTTCAATGGTGCCGACACGCTCATCTCCATTGAAGACGCGGCCGGCGCGGCCGATTTGGGAGAGACCGTCGTTGTGCTCGGCGACAACGTGCAGGCAACCGACCTCGCCACCATGTTGGTCAAGCAGGGAAAGTTCGTGCACTTGGTCACCGAAAACGATGGCCTGAACTACGATCTCGACCATCCCTCGTGGCCGCGCTGGATGAATCGTCGGTGGTGTGAATCGAAGGGAATGACCTTCCACTTCTCTTCCACCGTAACCGATGTGCAAAGCGGCTCCTGCACCGTTGAGAGCTCCTTCGGCCTCACCCAGACCATCCCCTGCGACTCGGTGGTGAACACCGTCCGCTGCCTGCCCGTCACCGACATGTACGACACCCTTGTCGCCAGTGGCATCGAAGCCTACAACGTGGGAGACTCCCTCAATCCCAGCACCATTGCCCATGCCGTGGCCACGGGAAACCAGGCGGCTCGCGCTTTGTAGAACCCCGCCCTCCCCTTACTGCGAGAGCCATCCTTCGGGGTGGCTCTCCCTGATTCCAGGCGCCAAGAGAACCCGAGGGCATCGCCCCCTCACTCCCCCACGCGCAGGGACAGCTCGCGTACGTAGGGGCCGGCTTCGGATTCTTGCACGGTGCAGATGGAGTCGGCGACCACTGCTCCGGCCCTCTCCGCCTCCCCGCGATGACGCGGGTGGAAGACGAGGGTCGTATCGTCTTCCCGCTGGCAGGGGATGCGCCGCCCAGCGAAGTGCGCCCGCACCGCGGCCACGTCTTGGTCGAACACCTTGGCGACGTGGTAGAACCCGTCGCCCTCCAGCTGGCACAGGCGATCGTCCAGCGGATAGCGGCGGTTCACCTGCAGCACCTGATTGATGTTCTTGTTCGCGAGCGAGCAGTAGTGCACGCCCAGGCCCAGGCCCTCGTCCAGGGCGTACTCCAGCAGGCCCAGGCAGGCCTCGTCGCTGCCGGCCACGGGCAGGGCGCCGGCGTACTCGTATTCGTAGAGCACCTCGAAGGGCGGGTTCTTGATGGTAAACCCGCGGCGCGCGAACTCGTCCCAGCGGTGCAGCGGATAGCAGAACTCCAGCAGGTTGATCCCGTCGACACCCCGCTCATCCAGGGCGCGCAGCAGCGAGCGCATCGCCTCGTCCTGGCCGGGAATCACCGGCATCTCCACCATCACCGTCGGCACGATGCCCCGCGCCACCGCCATGGCCTTAAGCACCTCCGCCACCGCCCGCTCGCCCTCGTCCAGCTTCACGCTGAAGCGAATCTCATCGAGGCCGCGGGCCACGGCCTCGCGGGCGAAAGCGACGTCGAAGCCCTCGCCGGCCGTGTACAGACGCACATGGGCCGCCGGCGCGCCTTCCTGCACATGGGCCAGAAAGGCAAGCGTCTTGTCCTTGCACAGCAAGGGCTCGCCCCCGGTCAGCCCCACATGGGTCACCGCTTCCGCCTCGGCGACGAACCGATCGAAGCCGCCGCGCCAGTCGGCATCCTCGCGCACATGGCGCTCGTAGTTCACCTGATTGGGGTTGAAGCAGAAATAGCAGCCCCGATGGCACCGCAGGTTGATGTAGAACGTGCGGCTCCCGCAATCCCCCACGCAGGCCCGGCACGCACTGGAGAGAAAACCCGTGGATACCGAGGCGCCCCCGTTCATGAGGTGCGCGCCCTTCGCCGCCAGCCGATCCACCGTGGCGGCTCGGCGCTCCCGCTGCTCGGCAGTCAACGGAGGCGCAAAACCGATCCCCTCGGCCTGAAGCCCGTCCACGAACTCCTCCGCGATGGCCGCGTACTCGCCCCGCCAATAATCTAACGTCGGCCGCCCTGTCGTCGCCATGGCTCCCCTTTCGACCCCCGTCAATCCTATCCTAACTAATCCTAAGATTAGTCTTGCAATCCTATGATTAGTATACTACACTTCGTTTTGTTGAGATCAATTGGTTTCTCAGGAAGGGGCGAAGCCGCCAACGCGAGCTTCGCAAAAGGGAGGGAATCGGAGCTGATCTCTTAGGCCAAGGGGACTCACCTCCGCTCTCCTGTTGACAGGAGGAGATATGGAAACACCCAGCACTCAGCTGACGCGCCGGTCGTTCCTCACGACCACGGCTCTCGCCGCCGGCGCCCTCGCTGCCTCCGGCATGGCCGGCTGCAGCAGCGTGGACACCTCGGGCGATGCCGCCAACGATCTGGCCTCGACGGCCGGACAGGAAGAGACCTACATCGGCACCTGCCACGGCAACTGCGGCGGCCGCTGCGCCTTGAAGGCCACGGTGCGCGAAGGCAAGATTGTCAGCACGTTGCCCATGGAATTCCCCAACGAGAACAAGGGCCTGCGCGTGGGCTGCGTCAAGGGCGTCTCGAACCCGCTGCGCATCTACGGTCCCTCGCGTCTCATGTACCCCATGAAGCGCGCCGGCGAGCGCGGCAGCGGCGAATGGGAGCGCATCACCTGGGACGAGGCCATCGAGCTGTTCGCCAACCAGTTGAAGACCAGCATGGAGACCTACGGCGGCGCCTCTAACATGTGGCAGGGCGGCGCCGGCAATATGAACGGCATCCTGAACGGCACCCCCACCGGCATCATCAACAGCGCCATGATGCCCGACGGCACCATCGCCCCGCTGCCGTCCTTTGGCGCGGGCTTCGCCAATTCGCGCCTGATCCAGAAGACCGGCGGCACGGTGCTGTCGGTCGGCCACGACATGGCCGGCATCGTCTTCTGCTTCGTGCATCTGTCTTCCCCGCAGAGCGCCGTAGAGGACTTGGCCAACGCTAAGACCATCGTCGCCTGGGGCGCCAACCCCGCCGAGGCCTCGTTCTGCCGTGCGGCCTGGAACGCCATCTGCACCGGTCGCGAGAACGGCGCGAAGCTGATCGCCATCGACCCGCTGCTGTCCACCACGGCGGCCCATGCCGATGAGTGGGTACCGGTGCGCACGGGCACCGACGCGGCGCTCATGTGCGCCATGGTGCACTACATCGTGGACAACGATCTCGCGAACTGGGACTACGTGAAGAACAAGTCCGTCGCCCCCTTCCTCATCGACGAGGCCGGCGCCTACCTGCGCCTGTCGAGCCTCGGTCAGGCCGAGGCCGGCGCCGACGAGGACGTGCCCGTGGTATGGGATGAAGATGCCCAGGCCTTCGTGGCCCACACTGCCGCCACCAACCCCGCCATCCGCGGCACCTTCGATGCCAACGGGGTGGCCGTGCGCACGGTCTTCGACGCGGCACTGGAGAACATCGCTCCCTTCACGGTGGAGTTCGCCGCCAACGAGTGCGGCATCCCGGCCGCCCAGATCGAGAACCTGGCGCGTACCGTGGCCACCGAGGGCCCCACGAGCTTCTACATCAACTACGGCCTGGAGCATACCTACGAGTCGTGGCGCATCTATTTCCTCATCGGCCTTCTGGCGTCCCTCACGGGCAGCGTGGGCATCCCCGGCGGCTCTTATGTGGGCTCCATCAACCTCGGCCACGAGAGCGCGACCATGTTCAAGCAGCCGACCACGTTCAACGAGGACGACTTCACCCTGGAAGACGCCGTGCCCGGCGCCCACTTCACCGGCGACTGGCTCGTGCAGATCGCCGAGACGGGCCAGTGGGCCGGCAAGGACTTCCCCATGGGCACGCTCGTGAACATGTGCGCGAACCCGCTCGATAACTTCTCGGGCTCTTCCGCGCTGCTGAAAGCCTACGACAAGATCGACTACATCGTCACCATCGACACCATCATGACCACCACGGCACACTACTCCGATCTGGTACTCCCCTGTTGCATGCCGTGGGAGACCTACGAGTACATCGAAGGCGGCATCTTCGAGCAGAAGGCCATCGACCCGGTGGGCGATGCGAAGTCCGACTTCGACATCATCAAAGCTGTGGCCGAGAAGATGGGCTACAACGATCTCATCGTCGGCGAGGGCACCGATTACCTGCGCCGCTACCTGGACACTCCTGAGAATATCGAGGCCGGCGTGGGCTTCGACGCCCTTTCCGAAAACGGAGTAGTGCTCGGCGAATACAGCTGCGACGCCCATGTGACTCCCGAGTACAATCCCTTCGGCCGCACGCAGTTCTACCTGGAATACCTCATGCCGCGCGACAACTGGGGTCAGATGTTCGGCCTGCAGGACCGTCTGCCCTACTACAAACCCTCCATCGAGGCCTACGCTGACAATCCCGATCGCGCAAAGTACCCGCTGTACGGCATGAGCAGCCACGACATCTACCATGGCCAGACGCTGTGGAGCCACCACCCCTGGCTCGACGACTTCCGCAAGCTGGATGGGCAGCCCTTCTGCCGCATCCACACCGAAGCGGCGGCCGAGCGCGGTATCAAAACCGGCGACAAAGTGCGCGTGTTCAACGACCACGGTTCGGTGGTGCTGAACGCCCTGGTGACCGAGGGTATCCGCAAGGACTCTGTCTGGGTGCCCCATGGCTTTACCTGGGACGAGTTCGAGGAGGGCTATGCCCAGTCGCTGACGCGCTGGTGCCCCGATGACGTGACGAGCAACAATAACTTCAATGACTGGATCTGCGAAGTCGAGAAGATGTAAGGGGCGCTGACCTATGACGAAATATGGAATGGCCATTGATACCAAGCGCTGCACGGGCTGCAACATGTGCTCCATGGCGTGCCGCGTTGATCACAATCTGCCCACCGAAGTGCTGTACAGCCGGGCCCATACGGAAGGCGGCGACACCTTCCGCCAGGCGGGCGGCACCTATCCCGACCAGGTGACGCTGAAGTTCTACACCTTGGCTTGCCAGCATTGCGACGAGCCGGCCTGCGTAGAGATCTGCCCCACCGGCGCCTCGCAGAAGCGCGAGGAAGACGGCCTGGTGCTCGTTGACGGCGAGGCCTGTATCGGCTGCGAGAGCTGCATCGCCGCCTGCCCCTACGAGGGCGTGCGTTCCCTCGTTCCGCAGAGTCCCACCTACCCGCTGGAGTTCGCCCTGGGCGATGCCGCGACGGCCGAGCACCTGCCCAACACCGTGGAGAAGTGCACCTTCTGCGTGGAGCGTATCGACCGAGGCGAGCGTCCGCTGTGCATTGACATCTGCCCGGCCTACGCCCGCTATTTCGGCGACCTCGACGACCCCGAGTCGGAGATCTCGAAGGTGCTGGCGACCCGCGAGCACGAGCAGCTGTTGGCCGACCAGGGCACCGGTCCGAACGTGTACTTCCTGAAGTAGACCCTCAGGCACCATCGACGGCACCGGCCGCTCGCCCCTCCCTCTGCGATGCGACCGGCGCCCCGTGCACCGAGGCCAGCGGGTCATACGCCCGCTGGCCTCCTCGTTTACGAAAGGTTGGTTCCCATGGAATCCAAGATGACCGCTGAGATGTGGATGCACCGCGCAAGCGCCTTCGAACTGCTGTCGCTGGCCTTCCTGCTGCCGAGCCGCCCCTTGGCCGAAGCCGTGGCCTCGGGCGAGTACGCCGAGGCGGCCGGCGAGGTGTTCGGCCTGGCAGCGCCGGACGACGAGCGCGTGGCCGAAGCCGTGACGCACCTTGCCGCCGCGGCCAACGGCGACGCGGAAGCCACGCTGCACGCCCTGCGCCGCGAGCACACCCGCCTGCTCGTGGGCGAGAAGGAGCCGCCGCTGACCCCCTACGCCGGCGTCTGGCGCGCCCAGCAGCAGGGCCAGCAGGGGCTGCTGTTCGTCAGCGAGGCGTCCCTGGCCATCGAGCGCTTCATGATCCGCTGCGGCGTGGCCAAGGACCTGGCCGGCGGCCAGACCAACGACCCGGTGGATCACATCGGCACCATGGCCGAGTTCCTGCAATTCCTCTGCCTCGTGAACGCCGAGGCCGTCCAGGCGCCCGCGGGCGCCGCCATCGGCACCGACGACTTCGACACCTTCCTCGCCGAGTATTTCGCGCCCTACGCCACATGGCTCGCCTCCGAGCTGACCGCGCAGACGCGCAGCGACTTCTTCAGGGGCGCCGCGCTCTTGCTGGCCGCGGCCGCCGAGCGCTTCTAGGAGCCCATCTTCCCCAGCGCGCGCTTCGCCCCCTCGGGCAGCACGTCGCCGAATCCCTCGCTGAAACTGCTGGGCACCACCACGGTGCCCCCGGTTTCGCGGACGCTCTCGTAGAGCAGGTGCATGGCGCGCAGCTTGATGGCCGCGTCCTCGGCCCCGTAGGCGCCGTCCAGTCCCTCGATCATCGCGGCGATGTCCTGCTCCGCCTCCATGAGTATGAGACGCGCCTTGCGCCGCTGCTCCGCCTGGGCCTCCAGGCTCATCACGTCCTGCAGGTTCTGGGGCAGCAGGATGTCGCGCACCTTCACCGACAGCACCGACAATCCCCACTGGGCCGCCTCGTTCACCAGAGCCTCCTTGATGTCGGCGTCCAGCTGCTCGCGGCGGATGGCCACCTCGGCCGCCGACAGACGGCCGATGGCATCGCGCAGGGCCGCCTGGGCCGCCAGTTCCACCGTGCGGCTGAAGTCACTGCATTCCGTGCAGGCCGCCTTCGCGTCGTAGACCATCCACAGCAGCACCGCGTTCACGTCCAGGGGCACCAAGTCGCTCGTCAGGGTCTCCTTCGCGTCGAAGGTGGTGGCGCGCACGCGACAGTCGATGCGCGCGGTGTTCTGCTCCACGAAGGGGATGGTCCAGAACAGGCCCGGACCCGACACGCGGTTGAACTTGCCCAGGCGCAGCACGACCACCCGCTCCCACTGCTGGGCGATGTGCACCCCCATGGCCACGAGCACGGCCCCGGCCAGGGCCACGAAGAACAGCGGCGGCAGAATGGTGCCCGCCACGGCCCAGCCGATGGCGAAGATAAGGGCGTACACCAGGACGAACACCATCAGGGTGAAGGCCACGATGCCCACCGAGGAGGTGCGCTCGCCCGTGGGCTGGCCGCCCTCGTCGGGAACGAACTGCCAGCGCGGGGCGGTCGTCGGGGCCGGAGCGGGAGCAGTGCGACGGGTCATGGGATCACGCTTCCTTTTCCTGAATATCGTCGGAGTCGTCGGGCATAACGAACTCGATGATGTTGGTGCCCGGCACCGTGCGCGCCCGGGCCTCTTCCATCTTCAGCTTCTGCACGTAGCGCTTCATCTGGTTCAGCGTGTCGTCGTAGCTCAGCCCGCAGGCCTTGCACGCCTGCAGGCAGTCGCGCAGCAGCGCCGTCACTTCCTCGCGCTCCTCGTTGCCCGCCGACGACAGCGCGTCCGACACGAACACGCCCTTGCCCCGCACCGACTTCACGTAGCCGTCGGAGGCCAGGCTGAGATAGGACTTGTTCACCGTGTTGAAGTTGATGGACAGCGCCACGGCCAGCTCGCGGATCTTCGGCAGCTGGTCGCCCGGCTTCAGGCGCCCGGCGCTGATCAGATAGGCCAGGTGGCGCCGCAGCTGTAGCCACAGCGGGCTTGTGGAATCGGGGTCGGGCTGAAAGGCAAACTCGTCCGCTGAAATGATGGCCATGACATTCACACTCCCATGAGGTATACCGCCGGGTGCGTCCCGGCGTTTACGATGCAGTATCTCATCAGCAGCGCGCCCGCGACCACGAGAACGGCCACGACCGCGAAGAACGGTACGGAAGACGCGCGGAGTCGGCGCGAAGCGGGGCCGCGACGATCGCGGCATGGGCTGGGCTGTCTGCCGCGCCGCCCGCGACGGGGCGCCAGCGCGCACAAAGCCGCCGCTTCCAGCCCCAGGGGCAGCAGCAGGCCCGCGCCGACCACGGCAGCCCAGAACAAGGGCGCGCCCGCGCCCGCCACCACGTCGAGAGCCGCCGCGCGCTGGGCCACGGCGAAGGAGTCCGCGCCCTCGCCCAGCAGCGGCAGGGCCACCACCAGGGCCAAGCAAAGCATCTCCAACCCGATGACGACGGCATCAACGGCCACCAAAGGCCGCAGCGCCCGCGCCAGAGCGGGCCACGCGCCGCCGGCCCAGGCGACAAGCGGCGTTAGCGCCAAGCCGCACGACAGCGACGAGCAGAGGAACAACGGGGGCAGCCACGGCGTGTGCCAGAAGGCCACGGCCGGGATGTCGGCCAGAAACAGCCCCGTGTACAGCGCCACCACCACGCCCGCCACCAGCAGCAAACCATGGGCAGCGCGATAGACCGCCCGCGATCCCACGCGCCCGGCGCAGCGCCAGAACACCGTGGACGCCAGACAGCAGCCCGTAGCGACCGCCAGGGCGTAGGCACCCACGGTCAGGTAGGTCAAACGTCCGCTGAAAAACAACTGGGGCAGGGCGGGATAGTTGCCGCTATCGGCCAGCAGGCAGAGCGCGCCCACGAACAGAAGCAGGGTGGCCAGGGCCCATCCGCGCCCGAAGAACCCCCGATAGGCCGGCTCCACCGACCGCGCCAGCGAGGCCACGGGTACCGCCAGGGCCAGAGCGGCCAAAACCGCGCACAAACCTCCCCCGACCCCTCCCAGAAAGAGGTAGCACACCACTTCGATTCCGAACAAGCCAACCCCCTTCCCCGTTGCACTAATCCTAGGATAAAAACCTTCCCAGGGCAAGTAGCTCGCCCTTATTAGTGCCGCGAAAGCGGAGGCGACGCAGAAGCCCAGCAGCCTAATCGGCGGGCGCGCCCGTCTCCCGTTGCAGCAGTAGGCGCAGCTGCTTCTGGCCGCGCACGCCGCTCTTCTCGTAGATGTGCCGCATGTGGGTCTTGAAGGTGCCCTCGGCGATGAACAGCGTATCTTGCACCTGACGCGAGGTGAGCCCCTGGGCCACCAGCCCCAGCACCTCGCGCTCCCGCGCCGTGAGGCCCCACTGGTCGGCCATGCGCTCGCAGCGCTCTGCGACGACCGCGTCGGGAACGCCAGCGCCTCCGCCATCTTCGCCCGCATCGGTCAGCCGCGCGCCCCAATCGCTGAACGCCTCGCGCCGCGTCAGGGCCATCACGCCCACCGCGAAGGCCAGGACGATGATCACCGCATGGGCGAGCGTGCCCGCCACGGCGCCGGCCTCGGCCTGGGCCAGGAGGAAGGCCACCCCGTTGCCCGCCAGGCCGAACACCTCAACCGCCGCCAGCGACGCCGACAGCACGACGATGGAAATGCCCAGACGCCGGCTCATGTCGTAGAACAGAAACACGACCGCGATCTTCGCCACATCGAAGGCGAGCGCGATCAGCATGTCGGCCACAACGCCCACAATCGCCCCCTCCAGCGACATGAGCAGAAACCCGCAGGCGAGAAACACCGCGGGCACGTTGCAGAGCACGCGGAAGCTCAGCTTTCCCGGCGCCAGCAGCACCAAAAGCACGATGAGCAACGCCAAAGCCGCATTGAACAGCGATGCATAGCGTCCCACCCCCGGAGCCAAGGTGCCCTGGTGCAGTCCGTACACGAAGGAGTACACGCCCATCAGCGCAAGGAGAATCCACGGCATCGAGAAGCGGGGGCAGGTGCCGAGGGGGCGATTGCGCTCGGGCACCCGGTCCAGGGCGGCGCGCGTCATGGCCAGCGCCACGAAGGGCAATGCCACGGCGGCCACGGCCACCCGGTCGAAGCCCATATCGGAGAAGAAGAACGTGAGAACCCAGCTGAGGATGCGCCCCACGCTGAGGTAGAGAATGACCGAGCGCAAGGTCTGGGTCGCCAGCACTTCGGCATTCACCAAGGTGTACAGCAGAAAGCCCGCGCCGCCCGTCAGCGAGACGATCGCCGCGGCCCCCTCGCCAAGGTCCAGCCACCCGTCGGCGACAAACCCCACGGAGGCCACGGTCATAAGCGCGCCCGACAGCACCCACGGCCAGCGCCGGGCCGTCAGCGGAATAACCCGACGGAAGCCCGCCACCGCCGCCAGGGCACAGCCCACATAGGCGATGTCGAAGAACGATGTGCCCCAACCGGACCCGTAGCCCGGCGAAAGCGGATCGGCGAACAGCAGCGCCACCCAGGCACGGGCGAAGGCGAGACCCAGGAATACGAAGGCCATACGACCGCGTCCCAACCTCATGACACCGCTCCTCTCTCACCTGCGACCAGGCTGAATCCGTGTCATTGTAGCAAACCGATCAGCGGGAAGAAGACCGCAACCTGAAAGGGGCCGCCGCTCGAGGAAGGGATGCGAGCAGCGGCCCCGGGGAGGGAGGGCAGGGGAAGGGTAGAACGAACGGGCTAGAGCGCGGCCACGTAGGCGCCGGTCACGTAGCCCGTGGTGATAGCGCGGCCCACGGACAGGCCCAGCACATCCAGCGGGTAGTCCACGCCACCGAAGAACGGGCCGCTCGCGTTGCCGGCGGCGAACAGGCCGGCGATGGGCTGCTGCTCCTCGTTCAGGCACTGGCCGTTCTCATCGATGATGAGACCGCCGAGAATGGCCGGCACCGAAAGGCCGCCGCGGGCCACGGCGAAGTAGGGGCCGTTGTCGATGGGCACCAGGTAGCGCGCTTCCTTGCCGAAGTCGTCATCGGCACCGGCGGCGCACAGCTCGTTGTAGCGCTCGACCGTCGCCTTCACCGCGGCGGCGTCGATGGCCGGCGTGTCCCACTTCTTCTCGTCCTTGAAGGCGTTGATAGCGGCCACCAGATCCTCGATGGTCTCGGCGCTGATGAGGTCGGAGTCCTGGATGTCGCCCGCACCGCCGGTGATGGAGAAGGCCAGCGGGTCCTCGGCGATCCACTCCTCGGCGAACTGGCGCCAATTCCCCGGCAGGATGGAGAAGAAGCGGCCCGCATTGGCGTTCTCGTAGCCGTTATCGGCCAGAAGCTGGCGCTGGAAGTTGTTGAGGTAGGCGGTGCGCATGGGGCCCTCGCACATGAAGCGCTCGCCCTGCTGGTTGATGTTCAGGAAGGGCACGTCCACGCGGGCCTTAGCGCCCTCGTGCACCATCTTCGCGTGGCAGGGCGGTTCCATGACCGCGCCGGCCCAGATACCCATCATGAGACCGCTGCCGTCGCGCGACTCCATGCTGGGGTTTAGGCCCTTCAGGTCGGGACACAGATACTCGCGCATGGGCGTGTTGCCCGAATAGTCGCCCGTGCACAGAATGACGCCCTTGGCGGCGTTGAAGCACACGGCCTCACCGCTCTCGTTCTCGCAAATCACGCCCGTCACCGCGCCGTCTTCCACGTGAAGCTGCACCGCGGGCATGGCGAAGAAGAACTCGGCGCCCTGCTTGGCCAGGCCGTCCTTGATGGCCGTGGCGGCGGTGTTGTTCGACCCCTTCACATGGAAGTACGTGTTGGCCACCAAGTTCACATCGTAGCCGTGCACGTGCAGCGCGCTCTCGTAGGGCACGCTTTCCACGCCCTCGGCCGCGGCGGCCTCGGCCCACCAGGCCAGCGCCTCCTGGGAGTTCTGGGCCCACACGTTCAGCAGACGGCGATCGGAACGGTAGTCCGACTTCTCCATGAGGAAGGACAGGCAGGCCTGCACGGCCGCCGGCGACGTCTTCGTCAGATCGATGGCGCCGCCCATGTTGCCCGAGGTGGACATCTCGGCCGTGTTCTGCACGCAGGCCACCCGCGCGCCGAGCTCGAGGGCCGTGTGCACGGCGGCGAGACCCGCAAGGCCGGCGCCGACCACGACGACATCGTAATCGCGCGTCTCGGCGAACTCGGTGATCGGCTCGGGCTGCAGCATGGACTCCGGCACGGCGAAGGGGCCGTCCTGCACCGAAGCGCCGGTCGTATCCGCCAGCGCGCCGGCGCCCTCTGCGGCCTTCTGGGGCGCGCAAGCGGAAAGCGCGGTCGTGGCCAGGGCTCCCATGCCCATAAGACCGCCCATCTGCAGAAGCGTGCGACGACTGATTCCTCCCATTGCGTTCATTGCGTATCCTCCTTCGGATGTGATTCCCGCGGCAAGCCGTCCGCTTGCTCGAACGGCTCCTCGGGGCTGCCATGGGCCCTAGCATGGGGCACCGCCGCAGCCGCGCCATCCTCCGGAAACGAAAAGCCGGGATGATCTTCATCATCCCGGCGATAAACTTCTCTGCTCTGAACGGGGAACTGTTTGCGCTTACCCGATCTTCACGATGGGGGCGTAATCCTTCAGCAGCTTCTTGGTCTGGCCGGTCTTGGCGAACTTGATGTGCAGGGTGTCGCCGTCCACCTTCACCACAGTGCCGCGGCCGAAGGTCTTGTGGTCCACGGCATCGCCGGCGGCGAAGGTGGCCTTGGCGGCGGCCTTCTTCCCCGCGTTGGGGTTCACGCCGGCCCCGCGGCGACTCGCTCCCGCGCCGATGCCCGCGCCCGAGCGCGACCCCGCACCCGCGCCGGCCCCGCGCTCGCCGCGACCCATGGCGCCGCTGGCACGGAACTCCTCGAAGCTGCGGCCCCGCGAGCCCGACGCGCTGGAGCGGCCGAACACGCGGCCCTCCCCCGCCTCGGTGCCCGAGCCGGCGATACCGCGGCGACTTCCCCGCTTCTCCCAACCGGTGCCCGAGAAGCCGGCCGAGCCCAGGCCCGTGGTCTGGCGCAGCTCGCTGGGGATCTCGCCGATGAAGCGCGACACCGGGTTCGCGTGGGTCTGGCCGAAGATCTGACGCTGCTGGGCACAGGTCAGGTACAGCTTCTTGCGGGCGCGGGTGATGGCCACGTAGGCCAGGCGGCGCTCCTCTTCCACCGAGGCCGCATCGCCCACCGAGTTCATGTGCGGGAACAGCGTCTCTTCCATGCCGGCCACCCACACGCAGTCGAACTCCAGGCCCTTCGACGAGTGCACGGTCATCAACGTGACGGCCTGGCCGTCCTCGGCCACCATGTCCATGTCGGTACGCAGGCGCACCCATTCGATGAAGTCGGCCAGGGAATCGCCGCGCAGCACGCGCACCGGCTCGCCGCCCTCCTCCTCGCCGGCCGTGGGCGCGGCATAGTCGGCATCTTCCACGTCGTGGGTCTCGATGAACTCGTCCACAACGCCCAGAAACTCCTGGATATTCTCGATGCGGCCGCGGGCCTCGTCGGTGGCCTCGTCTTCCAGAGCGCGGATGAGCCCGGCCTTGTCGATGATCATCTCGATGATCTTGCGCAGGTTGCCGCCGTAGTTCTGGGCGTCCTTGATAACCTGCAAGAACTCGCCCACGGCCCGTCGCGTGGCCGGGCGGATCTCCTCGTCCAGAATGGCCAGCTCGGCGGCCGTGAGAAACGGCATGTTCATCTCCAGCCCGAACTGGTCGATGCGCTCGATGGTGGCCTTGCCGATACCGCGGCGCGGCACGTTGATCACGCGCTTGGCGGCGATGTCGTCGGCCGGGTTCACCACCAGCGTCAGATAGGCCATCACGTCGCGGATCTCGGCGCGGTCGAAGAACTTCGTGCCGCCGACGATGCGGTAGGGCACCCCGGCGCGCAGCAGCATGTCTTCCAACATGCGCGACTGGGCGTTGGTGCGGTAGAACACGGCCATGTTGTTGTAGGAAAGGCCGTCGGCGCGGCGCTTCTCGATCTCGCCGGCGATCCAGCGGCCCTCGTCGCGCTCGTCGGCCGCCAGGTACACCGAGATCTTGTCGCCCTCGCCCGAGGCCGTGAACAGGCGCTTCTCCTTGCGATGGCGGTTGTTGGCGATCACGGCGTTGGCCGCGTTCAAAATATTGCCCACGCTGCGGTAGTTCTGCTCCAGCTTCACCACGCGCGCCTCGGGGTAATCGCTCTCGAATTCCAGGATGTTGCGCAGATCGGCGCCACGCCACGAGTAAATGGACTGGTCGTCGTCGCCCACCACCATGATGTTGCGGTGCCCCGCGGCCAGAAGCTGCGTGATGGCGTACTGGGCGCGGTTGGTGTCCTGGTACTCGTCCACCATGATGTAGCGGAACCGCTGCTGATAGGCGGCCCGCACATCTTCATGGTGCTTCAGCAGCAGGTAGCCGTACAGCAGCATGTCGTCGAAGTCCATGGCGTTGGCGGCCTTGAGGCGCTCCTGGAGCCGCGTGTACACGCGCGCGGCCTGCTTGCCTACCGGGTCGGTGGCCTGGGCCTCGAAATCGGCGGGCACCACCAGATCGTTCTTCGCCTGCGAGATACGGTTCATCAGCGCGTTCACGGGGAAGCGCTTCGGGTCGATGTTCAGGCTGGCCATGATGTCCTTGTACAGGCGCTTCAGATCGTCGGTATCGTAGATCGTGAAGCCCTTGGTGAAGCCGAGCCGCTCGGCGTCGGCGCGCAGGATGCGCCCGCACATGGAGTGGAAGGTGGACACCCACATGCCGCGGGACCGGCCGCCCACCAGCTGCCCCAGACGCTCGCGCATCTCGGCGGCGGCCTTGTTGGTGAAGGTGATGGCGAGGATCTCCCAGGGCGCCGCCAGATCCTGCTCGATGATGTTGGCGATGCGGTAGGTCAGCACGCGGGTCTTGCCGGAGCCGGCGCCGGCCAGCACCAGCAGCGGGCCCTCGGTGGTGACGACGGCCTCGCGCTGGGGGTCGTTCAGCGTATCGATGTCAATGGCCATAGCGGCTCCTTCGCGTACTAACTCGGAACTCAACTCGCCGGTGGATGGCGAAAGGGCGCCGTGCTCGGGCAGTCCTCGCTCGGAGAAAATGCCCACGGGGCATTTTCGTTCGCTGCGGAATCTGCGCGCGGACCCCTTCGCCATCCATCGTCCGCGGGGTTTCTTTCAGCTATCCGACAGACAGCAAAGCGGTTGGCGACAATGCGCCAACCGCGTCATTTCGGGATCGTTGAATGGGTCACCATAGGATACAACACCTGCCGCCGAGAGAGGACAGCGCCATGACAACGCGCGAAAAGAACAACGAGAACGGCCACAAACACCACGAGTCGGCCCCCGAGCCCCGCGATGAAGACCGAAGGCACGACGGCGGCCGCGAGACTTTCGCCGAACGCGATCCCCTGGCCGCCGAAGAACCCACCGTACTAGAGTCCTCGGCCAGCGACCCGGAGTTCCCCGCTCTGCAGGAATTCGAAGTGGACGAGGGCGGCCCGGTCGGCTCTCAGGCCAAGCATCCCGGCGTGCTGTGGGGTATCATCGCGGTTGTGGCGGTGCTCATCCTCTGCTTCGCCTTCGCCATCGCCGGCGACTGGATGGCCCCCAACCAGGCCGAGCAAACCGCCCAAACCGAGTTCGAAGAGCAAACCGTCCCCGAAGATTTAGGCGCCAACGAAAACCCCGAAGCCGCCGCCGAACACGACTAGCGGAAGTCGTTAGGCCCAAAACCCCTCTCGGTCGACGAGACACCCGCTTTTTGCACGAGATTTGCAGTTATGAGCGTCTCGAGATGTTCCGCCTGCTCGCTAGGGGCAACGTGAGCGCCTACAACCTGGGGTTTTGCACCGAGCTCTCGCTTAAGGGCCCTCAATCCGCCCGCGCAGACGCTCATAACTGCAAATCTCACGCAAAAACGGAAGCCCAATCCGCCCGAGTCCCAAAAAGCCAAGCGGACGATCCGAAACCAGCGCAGGAGCCGTCCAGGCAACGACCGCAAGAGTCTCCTTAAGGCCTATACCAGCACAGCAAGCAACCGACACACGCCTTCCCGTCTAGAATAAAATGGTAAACACCATTGCCTGACTGCTCTCGCGCACGCTCTCCTCTTTCAGGGAAGCGCCTAGCGATATCTTGAGCCCCTTCAAGACCTTATCGATATTGGCCGCCCTTGCCTGATTGAGTGAAGCTGACGAGCGACAGTCAATGTCGACAACGTACTCGTGAATCTCGTTCACCGGCTGCTCGGAGCACCTCATCTCAATCAGATTATTGATCTCGATGCTGGATTTGTACCATCTCAGTTGCGGCCTCTCGGGCTTATCGCTTCCCGAGAAGCGACGCTCGAAAAGCATACGGCGATCTTCCTTGGCCGTCTCGCTCCTCTCCGCCTCCGCAGTAGCGCTTACAGCGTCCAAGGCTCCCGCGCGGGCTGCAAGCTTGGTCTTCTTCTTGGCCGCTGTTCTCTCGACCTGCACCTCATGGGTTTCCAGCTTGCAATACTTCGCCCCCAGGCAGTAGGCCACATTTTGCAACTCGGCCATCTTCTCTTTCTGAACTTCCTGGAAGTAGCCCTCCAAGCTCATAAAGCGCCCCGTCCCTGACACATCAAGCATATACACCCCGCCAATCTGGGGCAGAGGATGGAACACCAGGCCACTTTCCCCAACAAAGGCGTGGTAGAGATGAAGAACCTCAGTTCCATGGGCTACCGAAAGCCAGCCTATGGCCCCCTCGCATACATCAATGCCCTTACGCTGATCCTCATCTTCAATAACGATCATATGTGGAAGATCGTAATGAGGATCGCGATACTCTTCGGGAAAGACCGGGGCATAACGCTTCTTCCTCGCTTCCAGTTGCGCCTCGGCAGCCAACTGTGCGCCCTCTTTGGCGCGCGCCGCCAAAAGACCGCCGGCATCAGCGGCCTTTTCCGAAATAGTGCCACCCGCCTCGGCGGCCTTCTCCGCCGCCAGTCCAGCTGCCGCCCCCAATTGCTCTTTGAATCTTTTCAGTGCCACGAGGCCACCTTCCGTCTTTCGAGCTCATTCCTATGCTTCGATGAATGAGAAATCGATCTGCACATCTTCGCCGTAGATCGAGCGGACTTGGTGGGTGATCAGCTCCTGGAGGCGTTCGTCCGACTGCTCCAAAAGACCGCTTTCCTGCACCTTCGCGGCCTGTTCTTCCTGGGTAAGCTCCAGCAGCCCGTTGTAGTCATCCAGCGTCACCGGGTTGAAAAAGCCGTCTCGCTGCTCGTATACCTGAAGAGATCCATTGTCCAGCGCGATAGGCTGCTGCAGCTGCGAGTGAGGCAACTTGATGCTCACCTTCGCGAGCGCATCTCCCTCAAAGACCGGATCGACCTCCATCTGCTCGGCATCAACTGCAATAGTCGCAATCCCCTCGATGGTCGCGATGAACTTATTGTCGGAGAAAGGCAGGTCGATCTTGAACCAATTGTCGTTGTTCGTGCTGGTATGGTGGATGATCTGCGTGAAGTTGTACTCGTAGGTCGCCAGCTTCGCTACGGGAAGGATCTCTTCCCGAACAGAACGGCTCGTATCGACTGAGGTGTCGCGATTCATCCACGCCGAAACATTCCACACCGTCACGGAAACCAGCAGTAGCACGACCACCGCCAGTGCTCCCAGGCCCACGTTCTTCATCGTCTTCGTCAACTTCAACATACCCGACCCTTCTCTCAACTCAGCTCGTATTCGCGAGCGCAATCCCGCAAAACCCCGAGTACGGCATTCCCCAACCAACGCCTCGCATGCCGCTCGCGGCAGCATCGTGCTCCGCCCTCACCTTCTCGCTCTTCGCGTGGTGGCTTCATTTATGAAGCCGTGGGCGACAATATACCACATACGCTTATGAAATGAATACCGACGAAAAACGGCTTGCCCTTGGTGCGGCCATTCGGAAGCGCAGGGTTGAGCAGGGACTCTCCCAACAACGACTTGCGCTCATGATTGGCAGCAGCAAATCGCATATATGGCGCATCGAAACGGGCCGCATCGGTGTGGGCATCGACGATCTGGGCCGCATTGCCGACGCGCTGGATATTCGCGTTTCCAGGCTCATTCCCTTTTAGATTGCGGCCGAGCATGCCCCGCCGTGTTACCGCGCGTTCGATTTAGCGCACGCGAAGATGCCCGCTCAAGGGGCGCGCGGCGAGCCAGTAGGCAGCCGCGCCCGTCATGTAGGCGACAAGGTCGAGGGGATCGGCGGTGCTGGCCTTGATGAAGAGCGGGGCCGCGTATTCCCAGAAGAGACCGCAGAGAAGCAGGTAGACAAGGCTCGTGGCCAGTCGGCGAATGCGCATGTCGGGGCGCACCAGATCGAGGAGCAGGTTGGTGTAGGCGAGAAACGCCGCGCCGCCCAGGAAGTCGTTCAGATGGCACTGCACGAGATAGGTCGCCAGACTATCGGGAAAGGCCGCGGCCGCAAGCGGCTTCAGGCCGTACTCGTTGCCGTAGAATCCCACAAAACAGAAGGCCAGCACGGCCAAGTCGAATACCAGCGCCCCACGCGTCCGACCGGCGTTATAGGCCAACTCGCGCGCAACCGACCGCGCAAAGCCGCCGGGACGCTCTGCGCTCGCACGGCGGGGCACGCGGGGCGCCACCGACTCGGTCCGCACGCCTTCCGCAGCCAGCGCCTCTAAGGTCGCCTCGCACGATGCGTCAGAAGCGACCGGAGCGCACCGCCCCACCGCAGCGTCTTTCTCAGGCGCGGCGCCCATCGCTATCCGCAGAACGAGAACAGGAAGAGACCGAAGGCGATCCCCACCCCGATGACGAAAACCCACCAACAGCATCCATGGTTGTTGTTCATAGCCAGTCCTCACTTCTCAAAATCCACCGGCCAGTATAGCAAACCCGCCAGCCCCTACCCCGCGAGGGCCTCTACGCGGTCGATGAGATCTTGCTTGGTGTGGACGCCGGCCTTTTGGTAGATGGCCTTGATGTGGGACTTCACCGTTTCCTCGGTGACGACGAGCTCCTTGGCGATATGGGCGCGGCTGCGACCGCGCAGCAGCAGGTAGAACACCTCGGTCTCGCGAGGCGACAGGGAAAACGCAGCTGCCGCACCCTCATAGCGCTGCTCGGCGAAAGGGGTCTCGTCGCTTGCCTCGGCAGCGGGGCGCACCCCTTCCCATCCGCCTTCCGCGATATGGTTCTCCTTCGCGAACAGGGCGAACACCACCGTCGCGAACAAAAACACACTCGTAAACACCGACGGGTCGAAATCCGCCCCCAGCACCGTGATGGCATCGGCGCTGGCCACGAACCCCACCAGCTTGCTCAGCTGTAGCGACAGCAGCCCGCAGGCGATGATCCACAGCGACGTGGTGCCGTCGCGTCGGGCGCAGTACACCCACAGCCCCCAGAGAATCACATACATATACTGAAACCCGATACGGTAGGCCGCCGTGGCCGCGAGCGACCATCCGTGGGGCAATGGCAGCAGCAGAAAGCCCAGGGCCACCAAGGGCAGCGCGATCTGGTAGGTCAGGCGGCCGAAATCAGTGCCGCGGCGCACCGACACCACGTACACGAGCACGCAGGCCGCCATAACGAACAACATGCTCACCACCTGTCGCGCGTCGGCCAGGCCGACTTCATCAATGTGGAAGAAGAAGCCGCGCATGGCCCCGAAGGAGATCCCGAAGAACACTCCCAGCGCCGCCACGTTGCGCGGCAGGGGCGCGGGCGCCTCGGCCGTGCGGTTGCTGCGGGCCAGAGCCAGCCCACGCCGGCCTACGGCCACCCGATACAGCGCCAGCTCGGCCACCGGCGCCAGCGACACCAGGGCCTGCACCGCTTCCACCGGCATAAACCCCGCCGCGATGTGCGCCAAGGCCGCCAGAAAGCTGGACGCCGCGAAGTACAAGAGACAGCCCTTCACGCCGAAGGACAGCAGCACCTCGCCCCACAGCAGCAGAAACACCCCCGCACCCGCTCCGGTCATCACACCGGCCAGCACCTCCACCAAAGCCGTGGGGCTGCCCAGCAGAAGCGGCACGAAGCGCGAGGCGGAAAACGTGCCCACCGCCATCAGCGCCGTGGCCGCCACCGCCACGCCCTCGCGTTTGAACAGCGGGGCTAGCGACCGCCCCCACAGCGCGAATGCCGCCAGCACCGCTGCGTTGGCCCCGAGCGACAACGTGTACAGCGCATCGGGCAGCAGTGGGGCGTGGATCAGATCGCCCCGGGGCCCCGCGAACAACGAGCCCGTGAACATGAGCCATCCCCACGCCACGTGAATCCCGTGCCCCACGAGCACGGATAGATCCAGCCTCTCGCGCGGCGCCTCCGCGCCCATCCGACTTCGCTTCCCCATGCCCTCGTCCTCCCTCGCGCCCGCGGGCGTCTCCCGCGTCCCTTCGCCTCCCATTGTATGCCATCGTCGCAAAAAGCCCCTGGTGGCACCCTCCCCCGTTTCGGGGGAAACCGGCCCGAGAGGTGCGAGTTCGCCCCTTTTGGGGAAGGCCCGCGCCGGCCCTTTCCCCCATACTCGAAGCCATCGCAGGCGGCGAGGGGCCGTCTGCCCAATCCTCGAGGAGGGATGCACCATGATGGATCGCAGACACTTTCTCACCGGCACCGCCTTGGGCCTGGCCGGCCTCACCGGAGCCGCGGCGCTCAGCGCCTGCGCCGCCAGCGCCCCGACCCCCGCAGCCGACAGCGCCGACGAGACCGCCATGCCCCGCACCGGGCCGAGCGATGAGGCCCGCGCCGCCTCCATCGTCGAGCGCGAGGCCGACGTGGCCGCCAAGGCTACCGACACCCGGGAGTGCGACATCGTCGTGCTGGGCTCGGGCGCCGGCGGCCTCGGTGCCGCGGTGAAGGCCGCGCAGCTGGGCGCCCGCGTCATCCTGCTGGAGAAGGGCGGCGAGCTAGGCGGCTCCACGAGCGGCACCGAGGGCATGTTCGGCTGGGGCAGCTCGCTGCAGCACGAGACGAACGTGGAGATGCCGCTCGTCGCCGAGCTCATCGAAGAGGAGCTCGTCTACTCCAACTACCGCATCGACGCCGCCCTGTGGAAGCGCTTCATCAACGCCTCGGGCAAGTCGGTGGACTGGCTGCGCGAGCTGGGCTACCAGTTCGACCGCGTCGACGTGTACAAGGGCCAGATCAGCGCATTCAAGTGCTATCACTGGTGGGCCGAGGAGAAGGGCGCCACCATGATCGCCGCCCTGGCCGACAAGGCGCGCGAGCTGGGCGTGGAGATCATCACCCAGGCCGCCGGCGTGGCCCTCATGACCGACGGGGGGAAGGTGCGCGGCGTGTACGCCCACAACCTGGCCGACAACCGCTACTTCGCCGTTCAGGCCGCGGCCACCATCGTGGGCACCGGCGGCTTCGGCCTGAACAACGCGCTCATCGAATCGCTCACCGCCTGGGACATGACCTTCGGCACCACCCGCTCCACCGGCACCGGCGACGGCGTCATCATGGCCGAGGACGTGGGGGCGGGTACCTACATGACCTCCATCCTGCCGCGCACGGCCGTGGAGGGCTACACCGTCTACGACGAGATCGCCATCGGCTGCTGTGACAACCCCCTGCTGTTCGTAAACGAGAACGGCGACCGCTTCATGAACGAGGGCACCTACGTGACCAGCTACATGGCCCTGTACGTGAACTCCATCATCAGCCAGAAGAAGGCCTACACGGTGTTCGACCAGGCCATGGTCGACCGCTTCATGACCGGCGAGGGCGTCCTGTCCGGCTGGCGCAAGTACAAGGCCGGGGCCAACCTGCCCCAGTTCCAGGCCCAGCTGGACGAGTGCGTGGCCTCGGGGCGCGGCAACGTGTTCAAGGCCGACACCATCGAGGGCCTTGCCGAGGCCATGGGCGTGGACGCGCAGAACATGAAGGCGAACGTCGACCGCTACAACGCCCTGTGCGCGAACGGCCTGGACGAGGACTACCTGAAGGGTCCCGAGTTCCTCATCCCCGTGCAGACCGGCCCCTTCTACGCCGTGCGTCAGGACCCGTCGGTCACCAACACCATCGGCGGCTTGGATGTGAACTACGACAACGCCGTGGTGAATACCGAAGGCGACGTCATCGAGGGTCTGTACTGCGTGGGGGTGGATGCCTGCAAGCTGTACAAGGAGACCTATAACTACGCCATGTCCGGCGGCTTGGTGAGCTATTGCCTGTACTCGGGACTGAACGCCGCCGAGCACGCCGTGGCCACCTACCTCGCCTAAGCCGCATCACCCCACGGCCCGCCACCCACCCTCCCCTAGCTGGCGGGCCGCCCTTTTGCTATGCTAGAGCCATGGAAACTTGGTACGACATGCATTGTCATTTGGGGTTCGCTCCCGAGCCGACGGCAACGGCGGCTGCGGGGGCGGACGCGGGCATTTGCGCCTTCGCCTGCACGGTATCTCCAGCGGAATACGAGCAGTTGCAGCCCGCCCTGGCCGCGGTGCCCACGGTAGCCACGGGGCTGGGCGCGCATCCCTGGTGGATCGCCGACGGGCGCGTGGACGAGGCGGCCCTCGCCCGATTCTGCGCGCTGGCTCCCACCACGCGCTTCATCGGCGAGATCGGGCTCGACTTCGCCGGACCCCGCGACACGGCTGAGAGCCGTGCCGCGCAGACGGCCGCCCTCGAGCGCATCCTCGCCGCCTGCGACAGCGCGCCGTCGGATGGCGCCCCCGCGGGCCCCAGCAGCGGGGACGTCGCCGCGCTTACGGGGGCCGCGCGCCCCATCGCAGCCGCCACAGATACGACCGCCCCTTCCACACCTTCGGCCCCCAAGCTCATCTCGCTGCACGCCGTGAACGCCACCGCCGCCGTGCTCGATCGGCTAGAGGCCGCGGGCACTCCCGCCCGCCACCGGTGTCTCTTCCACTGGTTCTCGGGCACCTCCGACGACCTCGGCCGCGCCCTGGGCCTCGGCTGCTTCTTCTCCGTCGGCCCTCGCATGCTGGCCTCGCGCCGCGGGCGCGAATACGCCCGTCAGATCCCCCTTGACCGCCTGCTGCTGGAGACCGACATGCCCGCCCGCGAGGACGAGCCCCTACCCGCGGCCGTCTGGCGCGCCGATCTGGGCAACGCCCTGTCCGGCATCGCCCAGCTGAAAGCCGTGGATCGCAGCACTGTCGCCGCCCAGATCGCGGCCACAAGCGCCGAACTGCTACGCCTCTGAGCGCGCACCCCACGACCGCGTCCGTTCTTTCCGGGCAGCCCCACGAGCGCGCAATTCCCGCCTTACCCTCTCGCGCTATAATGGCCTCCATGAACAAGAAGCCGAAGAAAATACGCCTGGACGATCTGCTCGTTGAGCGGGGCGACTTCCCGTCGCGGGACGCGGTGCTGCGCGCCGTCATGGCTCGCGAGGTGCGCGTGGACGACGTCTACGTCACGAGCGCGGCCGTGAAGGTGTCGCCTGATGCCAACATCTTCCTGCGCGGGCGCAAGCAGTTCGTATCGCGGGGCGGCAAGAAGCTCCAGGGCGCCCTCGATGCCTTCGACCAGGATGCCGAAGGCGCGAACTGCCTCGACATCGGCTCGTCCACCGGCGGCTTCACCGACTGCCTTCTCCAGGCCGGTGCCGCCCGCGTGGCGGCCCTGGATGTGAACTACGGCCAGCTGGCCTGGAAGATTCGCCAGGACCCACGCGTAGCCGTCTTCGAGCGCACCAACATCAAAGACGCCGACCCCACGGCCCTGGGCGCCCCCTTCGATCTCATCGTCATCGACGTGTCCTTTATCGGCCTGGCCGCGCTGGCCCCCCTGTTCCCGCGGTTCAGCCGCCCGGGCACCGTGTTCATCGGCCTGGTGAAGCCCCAGTTCGAATCGGCCCACGACGAGACCGACCGTGGGGTCGTGCGCGACGAAGCCGTACGCCTCCGTACCGTCGAAGAGGTGAAGGACGCCCTCTCCACAGCGGGATTCACCGTAACCGGCGTCGTGGAATCCCCCATCACCGGCCCCGAGGGCAACGTGGAATACCTCGTCCGCGCCGTGTATCGCGGCAATTCCGAAGGAACGATCAACTCGGTCGACGAACCCCTCCGTTTCTGCACGAAATCTTGAGTTATGAGCGTCTGCAGGAAAAGCGCTCCCGCGCTCGGAGAAGCTTCACCTGTAAAATCCCAGGTCGGTTCCTGCAGATTCGAAAATGCTCACCTCTAAACGCCCTACCAGACGCTCATAAGTCGCAATCTGCTGCATTATCGGAGCAGTTCGTCGACCAGACTCCCGACCCGCGGCGCCAAACCAAACGAGCACGCCCGCATCCTCCACGCAGAAGAAACCTTTCGGCACGGAAGCACCGCGGTCGGAAGCGAGGCGTTTGCGATTGCCAGCCCCCGCAACCAAGCAAAGACTATATGTCGCTCACGCTCATGGAGTCCGGCGGAAAATGCCGGTGGTGAAACGCCCTCAATCCCTGGCGAAGCTGCAGATGCCGATCGAGAAAAGAAGCGGGTCGCGCGAGAGTCCTGCCCCTTGTTTTCCGCGAGAGGATATCGGCTATCTCGATAAATTCCGAGACGCTGTCGATCTGCGAGGACGTGACCGTCACGACATCGAAGCCATCGGCGAGAAGGGCATCGCGCCGCCGGGAGTCGCGCACTTGCCGATGCCGCTCGGCATGCCAAGCACGGCCGTCGTACTCCGCCGCGACACGGACTTGCGGCCACAGCAAATCGCACACGACCTGATTGCCCCGCGCGATGCGCGCCGCCTCTTCCGAAAGCGCAACCGGCTCGTTGGCAAGCGCCGGCGGCAAACCCAGGCCGCCCCATCGCATGGGCATCATAAACAGCGCGTCCATTTCTGTCTCCTTCACAGAGGCAGATTTCCCGTTGACGAATTGCGCGGCAATGCACGCCTTCCGCAAACCTTTGATGCGGTGGGCGCGGCCGACGAAGGAAGTAAGCCGGCCGGGTGTTGTGAGCGGGGCCCTCACCAGGGCGCTCGGCTGATCCGCGTCCAAGGGGTAGCAGCCGCAGAGCTCGTACCCCAGCGCAACAAGCTCGCCAAGCGAAAGGGTTTCGGCCATCTGGACGAATATGAGCTCGGGAGAGCACACGGCGACACCGGGGGCAATTTCGAGAAAGGTCCCGCGCGGAAGCGATGCCGCAAGCTGATGGAAGCGGACGCGCTTCGTGGGGTGACGCCCCTCCTTGGGTTGCGCTAGGACGTGAAGGGGGCTTTCGGGCGCGGCACTTCCCCACAGCTCTTCGAGCATGCTCTTCAGACTGGGCTTCTTCACGCCCTCAATCGTCCTGCGGACAGCCGCTTCAGTGTCCGCTGTGCGGGCAAGAGAGCTGAAGCCCCTCAAGCGGGACGAGGGAAGATGCCCCACATCGCGCATGCCGAGGCCATGGAAGGCGCGCACCGTGAGAGGGTGGCTGCGCGACCATGTTCTGAGGAGCCGCAGGGCGGTGGTATGGCTGAAGATTAATTCCATGGCTTTGCAAGATAACAGCCCTTGCTTGCCGCCGATGACGATCGCCGCAAATCTATTGAACCGACATTCCTGAGCAGAACGGTGCACTTTATTTTGCACGAAATCGCGAGTTATGAGCGTCTCGGCTCCCTCGCAGCGGTCGCAACCTGAGAAAGGCGTTGCAAAGCACCAGGTCAAGCAGTTGTGGAAATCGAAAGACGCTCGCACGGGACCGCCCGCCACCTTCCGAGACGCTCATAACTCGAGATTTCGCGCAGAAAAGAGCTCTTTCGAATACCGAACGAAGACCGCTGGGGCCCTGGCGACGCAAGGCCCCTCCCAAGAAAAAGGCGGCCCGGAGGCCGCCTCATGCGATCGAATTCGAAGCCGCGCTAGGGCAACAGCAGCTGGGCGATCTGCACGGCGTTCAGCGCGGCGCCTTTGCGGATCTGGTCGGCCACGTTCCAGAAGGCGATGCCGTGGGGCACCGTGGGGTCCTGACGCAAACGGCCGACGAAGGTGCCGTCGGTGCCGGCGAGCAGGCCGGGCATGGGATACACCTTGTTCTCGGTGTCGTCCATCACCACGACCCCGGGAGCGGCGACCAGAGCGGCACGGGCCGCGTCCACCGTCACCTCGTCGGCGAACTCCACGTTCACGGCCTCGCCGTGGCAGCGCAGCACGGGCACGCGCACGCAGGTGGCGGCCACCTCGATGGCAGGATCGCCCATGATCTTCTTGGTCTCCACCACCATCTTCCACTCTTCCTTAGTGGAGCCGTCGTCCATGAACACGTCGATGTGCGGGATGGTGTTGAAGGCGATGCGGTGGGCGAAGGCGGAAATCTCCAGCTCGTCCTCGGGCGTGCCGTCCAGGAAGGCGCGGGTCTGGTCGTACAGCTCGGCCATGGCCGGGGCGCCGGCGCCGGAGGCCGCCTGGTAGGTGGACACCACGACGCGCTTGATGGGCGCGAGGTCGTAGAGCGGCTTCAAGGCCACCACCATCTGGATGGTGGAGCAGTTCGGGTTCGCGATGACGCCGTTGTGCCAGGCCACGTCCTGGGGGTTCACCTCGGGTACCACGAGCGGCACGTCCTCGTCCATGCGGAAGGCGCTCGAGTTGTCGATCATCACCGCGCCGGCCGCCACCACGGCGTCGCGCATCTCCTTGGACACCGACCCGCCCGCGGAGAACAGGGCGATGTCCACGCCCTCGAAGGACTCCGGAGTCATCTCCTGCACGACCAAATCACCGGCCGGCACCTGCCCGCAGCCCTCGAAGGCCACGGTCTTGCCCGCCGAGCGGGCGCTCGCCAGGGCACGCACTTCGGCGGCTGGGAAGTCCACATCGTGCAGCACGCGCAAAAACTCCTGTCCCACCGCGCCCGTGGCCCCCGCCACGGCCACCACAGGGTTTGCCGGCATTTCTTTCGTCCAGGTCATAGCGATTCTCTTTCTCTCTCGGATCGGATGGTGAAGTACGCGTTTCGGTGTTGCGCGGGACGGCTGAAGCCGTCCCCTACAAAATCTTTCAGCAAGGCGGGTCGTCCCGCAAAACCTTCAAGCGAGGAAGTGCAGGGTTCGGGCGCGGGGCGAGGGTCCGCGCGCAGGTTGCGCAGCGAACGCGATCAGCCCAGTGGGCTGTCGCGCCGAGCGAGCCATTGCTTGAGCACGGCGCCCTCGCCCCGCGCCCGAACCCGGAAAAGCGCCTAACGGCCCTTCTTCATCTTGGCGGCGATCTCCTCGGCGGACAGCTGGGTCTCCACGAACAGGTCGTCGGAATCCAGGCCGAAGGCGGTGTGTAGGCACTGCACGGCCTGCACGGCCTGGGCCGCGTCCACGATCATGGACAGGCGGATCGGCGAGGTGGAGATGGCCATGATGTTGATGTTGTTGTCGCCCAAAGTCTGGAACGTGCGCGATGCCACGCCCGGCGACGACTTCATGCCCGTGCCCACCAGGCTCACCTTCGCGATGTCCTCGTCCACGATGAACTCGCGGGCGCCGATCTCGGGCACGATGCGCTCCATGGTCTCGATGGCCCGGGGCAGATCGGCCGCGGGGGTGGTGTAGGAGATGTCGGTGAAGCCGGCCTCGGACACGTTCTGGATGATCATGTCCAGGTTCACGTTGTTCGCGGCAAGCGCCGAGAACACCTTGGCGGCCACGGACGGGGCATCGGGCACCCGGCGCACGGTCACCTTCACCTCGGACGTGTCGCTGGCGATGCCGGTGATGACGGCCTCCTCCATTTCGTATTCCTCCTTCACGTAGGTTCCCTCCGCATCGGAAAAGGCGGAACGGGAATGGATGACCACTTTCCACTTGCGGGCGAACTCCACCGCGCGGCTCTGCAGCACGCCCGAGCCGGCGCTGGACAGCTCCAGCATGTCGTCGTAGCAGATGGAATCCAGCTTGCGCGCCCGCGGGGCGATGCGCGGGTCGGTGGTGTAGACGCCGTCCACGTCGGAGTAGATCTCGCACACGTCGGCGTTGATGCCCCAGGCGATGGCCACGGCCGTGGTGTCGGAGCCGCCGCGTCCCAGCGTGGTGATGTCGTCGTTGGCGTCGATGCCCTGGAAGCCCGCCACCACGGGGATGACCCCGGCGGCTAGGGCGTCCAAGATGCGCTCGTTGTGCACCTTCACGATTTTCGCCTTGTTGTGGGTGCCGTCGGTCTCGATGCCGGCCTGGCGCCCGGTGAAGCTCATGGCCTTGTAGCCCATGTTCTCGATGGCCATGGCCAAAAGGGTCATGGACACCTGCTCGCCGGTGGACAGCAGACGGTCGAGCTCGCGGGCCGGGGGCGCGGCGGTCACCGCGCTGGCAAGCCCCATCAGCTCGTCGGTGGTCTTGCCCATGGCCGACACCACCGTCACCACCTCGTTGCCCTGCTGACGCATCCGCACCAGCCGCTTCGCGACGTTCTTGATGCGCTCCGGCGAGGCAACGGATGTGCCGCCGAACTTCGCAACGATCAAAGCCATGACGCCCTCTCCTTTTCAGAATGCGGGGAATCGCCTTCTCGGACCTTCCGGATAGACTTGAGCCACTATACCAAGAAATGGAAGGTACCGCCGCATATGTCGGTTTTCCGACGGTAGACGGGCGCGGGCCGCTGACGGACACGCCATTGTCTATGATGAGTCCGTTGCGTAATATGGGCACTTCGCTTTGGGCCGTCGAAGGCCCAGGGCATCCTGCCATCCATCTGTCGTGAGGAGCCTGTATGCCGGCCATCATCGCCCATGACCTGTTCGCGAAGGACGTCTACCACGAGGTATTCGAGTCGGTGGGCGGCTCGCGCGATGAGGCCGAGGCCTTCCTGCTGGGCAGCCAAGGGCCCGATCCGCTGTTCTTCGCGGCCGTCGATCCGCGCTTCGGCGCCTTCGGGCGGCTGGGTACCACCATCCACCAGACGCGCCCGACCGAGCTCATCTGCGCCCTGAAGGCCGCCGTGCCCCGGCTGCCCCTGCGCGAACGATCCCGGGCGCGGGCCTACGTGCTGGGCTTTCTCTGCCACTACGAGCTGGACCGCGCCGTGCATCCCCTCGTGTTTTTCCAGGTGAACGCCTTGTGCGCGGCGGGCGTGGAAGGGCTGGGGGCCGAAGACGCCAGCGAGGTGCACGCCGTGATCGAGACCGAGCTGGACGAGCTGGCGCTCACGGCCAAGCGCGGCGAGACCGTGGCCCAATTCAACCCGGCCACCGCCACCCTGAAGGGCAGTCCGGCGCTGCTTTCCACCCTGTCGCGCCTCTATACCTTGGCCGTGCGCGACGCCTATGGGCTCGCCATCCCCGACAGCCTGTTTTCCGCCGGCGTGCGGGCCGAGCGCGCCGCTTGGCGCGTGCTGTACTCGCCCAGCGGCTGGAAGCGCCAAGCGCTGGGCGCCGTCGAGCGCCTCGTGCGCCGCCACTCCCTGGCCGCGGCCTTAAGCCACCGCGCCGCCACGCGCACTAGCAGCTCCTTCGCCAACCTGGACCGACAGTCCTGGGAGAACCCCTTCACCGGCCAGGTGAGCACCGCGTCCTTCTGGGACCTCTATGAGCGTGCCCGCACCGCGGCCCTGGCGGCCATCGCCACCGTGGACGATGACGGCTTCTCCCGCGCCGACGCCGAGCGCCTCACCGGCGACCTGAACTTCTACGGTGAGCCGGTCGTCGCCCGCGTCATGGCCGTGGAGGACGTGGCCGCCCCCGCCGACGGCGGCGGCACCCGAGCCGACGCCGCAACCATCCCCGAAGACCCCTCCGCCACCGACCGCGCCTCCGATAAGCGCTAGAACGGCCGCACCATGGTAGCCACTGCCTTAGAAACCGCCTTCACCCTGCCCTTCTGGTTCGAGTTGGCCGCCACCATCACCGGCGGCCTGTCCGGCGGCATGTCCGCCGTGCGCGCCCGCTACGACATCTTCGGCTGCGTGGCCATCGCGTGCATCACCGGCATGGGCGGCGGCATCATCCGCGACATCCTGCTGCAGAACTACGGCCTGTACGCCTTCCAGAGCCCCTGGTTCCTGCTGTCCTGCGCGCTTGCGGGCGTGGCGGTGTTCTACTTCGGCAAGCTGGCCACCTACCTCGATCCCATCGTGGATCTGCTCGACAACATCTCCGTGGCCCTGTGGGCCATCATCGGCGCCTCGAAGAGCCTGTCGGCCGGCCTCGGCATCATCCCGTCGGTGGTGCTCGGCACCATCACCGCCATCGGCGGCGGCATCTCCCGCGACGTGCTCATGAACCGGCCGCCCGTGGCCTTCCAAACCGGGCCCATCTACGGCTCGGCGGCGCTTATCGGCTGCATCGTGTACTGCCCGCTGAAGGCCAACGGCATCCTGCCCGACTCCGCCGGCGCCCTGTGCGCGGCCCTCATCATGGGCCTGCGCTACCTGTCGCTCATCATGGGATGGCGCACCAAGCCGCCCCGCGACTATTCCGACCGCGTCGTGGAAAGCGTGGTGCGGCCGGCTCGGTTCATCGCCCGCAAGGTGCACGTGCCCGTGGGCAAGACCGCCCGAGAACGCGAGCGCAACCATAGCCGCATGGAGCGCTTCAAGCGGGGCGGCAAGCGGCTCTACGACCGTTTGAGCGGCCGTTGGATGGACGAGACCGGCGAGGCCGACGAGCCCACCATCCTCATGGACAAGATCGAGGTGCCCCTGGCGGCCGACGCCCCGGAGACGGCCGGCGAGCCCGATCCCTCCGACCGCCTGTTCGTCGACCGCGACGAACTGTACCGCATCATCGGCCTGGAGCCCGAGCCGCGCCCCGAGCGCACCATGGACCCCTTCGAGCCCCAGACCCCCGAGCCGCGCAAGCCCTGCCACAACCCCCGCGAACTCAAGAAGAAGCGCGGCGCGAAGCGGGCCGCATCGGAGAAGGACGCGATCAGCACCGAGGGAGGCGAGCCCGCGCCCTCCGATCCGCCGGCGACGGATGAAAGCCCCGAGCCGCAGACGAATCCCTAAATGCCAAGCGGGGAACGAGCTTCAAGGCTCGTCCCCCGCTTGCTTGCAGCGATCCGGGGCGCCGTTTGAGCCCCCGAACCTCGCCGCTGGCTACATGTTCTTCAGCAGGATGGTGCTCATCAGGTCGGCCGTGTGCTCACAGGCATCGCAGCAGCTCTCCATGAAGGCGTACAGGCGCGACCACTTCATCACGTGCATGGGATCGTCCGCGTGATTCACGTGCAGGCTGCGAATCACCTCCACGTACAGCGCGTCGGCCTCTTCCTCGTAGTTGCTCACGTCGATGACCAGCTGCTTGAACGACTTCGACTTCTTGAAGTTGCGGAAGTCCTCCATGGCGGCATCCACGGCCTTGCACGACTTGCGGATGAGCGTCGCGAAGCGCTTGGCATCCTCGGGAATCTCGTGCACGTCGAACATGTACAGGTACTGCAGCACATCCTCGATCTCATCCAGGATGGTGTCGAGGGCCTGGGCAAGCGCCACGATGTCCTCGCGATCGAAGGGGGGCATGAAGTCGCCGCCGACATGCTTGTAGATGTCGTGGTTGATCATGTCGCCCCCGTGCTCCAGCTCGTGGGCCTCGTCGAGCACGGCGCGCAGCGCCGAGGCGTCGGTGAAGTCCTCCATCGCGCGGATGAGGACGCTTGCCTCCTGCACCGCCAAATCGGACAGCTCTTCGTACGCATGGAAGTAATCGTACTTGTGCTTCTTCGCCACTGGGAACTCCTTTTCGCTTTACAGAATGCAGAGGAACAATTTCGCGCAGATGAATCCGAGGATGCCGCAGCCAGGGAAGGTGAGCACCCAGGTTTTCACCATGTCGATGGCGATGGACCACTTCACACCCTTGGGGTTCTTGGCCGCCCCCACGCCCATAATGGCCGTGGTGTTGGTGTGCGTGGTAGAAACGGGCAGGCCGCCGAAGGTGGCCAGAAACAGGCTGGCGAAGGTGGACAGGCTGGCGGCGAAACCCTGGAACGACTCCAGCTTCACCATATCCATGCCCACGGACTTGATGATGCGCTCGCCGCCCACGGCCGTGCCGATGCCCATGTTCAGCGCGCAGAACACCATGAGCCACAGCGGCAGGGCCACATCCGACAGGTCCATGCCCATGCCGGCAGTCATCATGATGGCCAGCATGAAGATGGACATGAACTTCTGGCCGTCCTGGGCCCCGTGCATGAACGCCACGCCGGCGCCCGAGCAGATCTGAGCCCATTTGAAGAACGAGTTGGCCCGCTGGCGGTTCACGTTGCGAAACATCCGCCCGATCACCCTGTAGTTGAGCCAGCCCAGACCGAAGCCGAGCAGAGTTGACAGCAGGATGCCGTAGAT
Organism: uncultured Enterorhabdus sp.; assembly: GCA_947645965.1. Next base: position 57,269 of record CANSES010000001.1, read on the forward strand.
CACCTTCATCCACTCGGCGCCGTTGATGGCGTCGAAGCTGCCCTGCACGGCGATGGCCGCACCGGTCAGGCCCGCGATGAGCGAGTGGGACTGCGAGGTGGGAATGCCGAACCACCAGGCCGCCACCCCCCACACGATGATGGCCACCATGGCCGCCATCAGCGCCGTGAGCGCCTGGTGGGAGTCGCCGCCGAAGTTCACCATGGAAAAGACGGTATGGGCCACGGCCGTGGAAACGAGCGACACGAGCAGAAGGCCCAGGAAGTTGAAGACAGCCGCCATGATGATGGCGTGGCGGGGCTTCATGGCGCGGGTGGAGACCGCTGTGGCAATGGCGTTGGGGGCGTCGGTGGCGCCGTTTACCACGATGACGCCGATGTTGAGCAGCGTTACCACCAGCAGGATGGGGTTCTGCACAAGCTCAGAGAGGAAAAAAGTCCACTCGATGGTCACGGAGTTCCTTCCAACGGTCGGTTTCGCGCCAAAAAGCGCAACAGGTAGAGTCTACCTGAAGACGCCCCGTCAGCAACACAGACTAGCGTATTTTTTTCGCAGACCGCGAAAGATACGCCCCGCCCCGCGAGCGGCCTTGCGGGCGGGCTGAAGCCCGCCCCTACGGAAAGGCCCCAACGAGGGACCGCCCCACCGGAGTCGCCTCTGTAGGGGCGGCCTTCAGGCCGCCCTCCGCCCCTATGGAAGCACGCGTCCTCCGCCCCTACGAGGGTTGCTCCTCCTCGGCTTCGCGGTCGATGAGCAACAGCAGCTCGGCCTGGGAGTGCACCCCCAGCTTCCCGTACAGATTCCGCATGTGGGTCTTCACGGTGGACTGGCTGACCACCAGCTTCTCGGCAATGTAGGGCGCGCGGTAGTTCTGGACCAGCAGGAACAGCACGTCGCGCTCCCGCGGCGTCAGCTCGAAGCGGTCCCCCACCGCGGCGCACAGACGGTCGATGGCCGGCCGCACGGGCGCGCCCACCGGCGTCGGCGCCCCGGCCGCGGCCGCCCCGATGCCAGATGCCCCCACGGCCTCCGAAGCGCTCGCCGACCCCGGAGCCCCGGCCCCCGGCACACCCGCGGCGGCGCCCTCACCTGCTCCACGAGAAGCGGCCGCACTCGCATGCTGGTGCACGTACAGCAGAGCGAGCACGCTGGCCACGGCGAACACCACCAGCACCGTCACCACGGCCAGGGCCGCATAGGCCGATGCGGGCAGCAGGGCGTGCAGCCCCGAGAACAGGGCCCGAGCCGCGATGAGAAAGGCGAACGACCCGTACAGCGGGGTCGAGGACACCAATCTCCCTTCCCGCGACGGGAACAAAAACGGCGCCATCAGCACGTAGAACAGCACGACCTTATAGGTAGAGTCCACGATGAGGAAGTGCAGCGCCCACAGGTCGTCGGCCAGAGAGGCCGTGTAGAAGGCCATGAACGTCACCGGCACCACGACCAGGTCGAACACGAGCACGAAGCTGCGGTTCCACGCGAAGCGCAGGATCAGCCCGATGGCCACGGCCCCGATGATAATGGCCGCCCCGATGGCCGCCTGGATGTCGGTGGAGGCCACGGACTGCTGTTGCAGCTGCATCCAGGAATGCTGGGTGGAAATCGTCGTGGCGCGGCACAGCAGCGGCAGCGCCACCAGCCCCACGGCCACCACCCGCTCCCGCGCGGTGCCCAACGTAAACGTCGGCAGCGCCGGGGCGGTCACGGCCGGGCAGCGATCGGGACGGAAGGCGGCCAGCGCGACCCCCGCCGCCACGGGCAACAGCCCCAGGAACCCGTCGACCACCACCTGGGGCACGAAGGCCAGCGCCAGCGTGGCCACACCCGACGCAAAGCAGCTCACGGCAATGACGCAAGCGGCCCGCCAGGCCCCCAGGCCAATAAGGCGCTCGCCCCACAGCACGACAAGCAGGCCGGTGCTGATGCGGTAGACGATGCGAATCTGCACCATCACGGCATCGCTGAACCCAGCGCCCCACATCAACAGCCAGGTAGACAAAGCCGCCACCACGGCCACGCTCGCGCGCACTGCGCCCCAAGCCGCCAGATGGCGCCTCCGGCGCGCTAGCACGATGCCCGCCGCACCGATGAGGATGGCCTCACATATATAGGGTACGGGCGCGAACATCGAGAAGCTCACGGGATGTCCCACGGGCATGCGCTGGATTTCCAACACCATAAGGGCACAGGCCACGCCGATGACGGCGCAGAGCGTACCTTGTAAAGACGCTTTGAGCGAGCGTGGTGAATTCATCAATGTCCCTCCCCTTTTCACTGCACCGTTATATCAGAAAAACGGTATGAACGTGGTTCTCACCTCCAATTTCATACCGTTTGTGGGAGGTGCGCGACCGCCCGACCGAGTAGGGTAGTTGCCACGGGCCGCGCCCCAAGGCTCCTTCCGCAGCTGGGCGCGGCCCGTCACACGACCGAAGTACAACGTACGAAAGGAGAGGGAGTCGTGGAACTGAATCGTCGAGACTTTCTGAAGGGTGCGCTGGCAGTGGGTGCCGTCAGCGCCGCCGGTGCCGGGTTGGCGGCGTGCGCGCCGGCCGGCAAGGACAACCCGCAGACCGCTGAAACCGGCGGCATCGAGTACCCCGCAGGCCTGCAGGAGAGCGACTTCAAGGAGTCGCCCGTCGAGCTCGCCCCCATCACCGAATTCGCCGATGAGAAGACCTACGATGTCGTGGTCGTCGGCGCCGGCACCGGCGGCGTGCCGGCGGCCCTGTCCGCCCTCGAGGAGGGCGCGACCGTCGCCGTGCTCCAGAAGGAGTCGAAGGCCATCGCCCAGGGCGGCACCTGCTCCGGCGTGCTGCTGGACGAGAGCGACGAGCAGGGCGTCATGAACTACATCCAGGGCTTTCTGGAGGACTGCGGCTGGCGCGCCGACCGCAAGCTGACCGAGACCTACTGCAAGTACTCCGGCGAGGCCATTCGCTGGACCCAGGTGCGCACCGCCGAGGCCGGCTTCCCGCCCTACACCGTGCGCCCCACGGCCGTCACCGAGTACGAGGACGGCTCGAAGTGCTCCCGCCGTTCCATCATGTTCGGCCCGAAGCCCTTCAACAACGGCACCATGGTGGAGCACCTGGCCGAGCTGGCCGCCGAGCGCGGCGTGGAGTTCTTCTACTCCACCCCCGGCGTGCAGCTGATCACCGACGAGTCCGGCACCGTGACCGGCGTTATCGGCAAGAGCGGCAACGACTACATCAAGTTCAACGCCACCAAGGGCGTCATCCTGTCCACCGGTGACTACCAGAACAATCAGAGCCTCGTGGAGCGCTACTGCCCCGACGTGAAGGACTTCGACCGCAAGCAGAGCGGCAAGACCGGCGACGGCATCCTCATGGCCATGGCCATCGGCGGCGGCTTCGTGCCCGTGGGGCACTCCCACATGCTGCACGACTTCGACTCCGGCCCCATGTTCAACGAGCCCTTCCTCACCGTGAACGAGAACGGCGAGCGCTTCATGAACGAGGACTGCGTGTTCGAGGAGATCAACTGCGTGCTGCGCTATCAGCCGAAGCCCGGCTGGTACTCCCAGATCTTCGATGACGACTACGTCGCCCAGGTGACCGAGTGGGGCGGCAAGCCCACCGACAAGGAGAAGATCAAGCCCTACATGCCCGATGTGGAGATGGATCGCTCCGGCGAGAGCGGCGCCAACGTCATCGAGGGCCTCATCGACACCTACTGCTGCGATACCCTGGACGAGCTGGCCGGCAAGCTGGGCATCCCGGCCGACGCCCTGAAGAAGTCGGTGGAGCGCTACAACGAGCTGTGCGATGCGGGCTTCGACGCCGACTTCGGCAAGCAGGCCAAGTACCTGAAGAAGATCGAGAAGGCGCCGTTCTGGGGCATCCACAAGCACGTGCGCGTGTCCGCCCTGTGCGCCGGCGCCACGGTGAACGAGAATTACCAGGCCACCCGCACCGACGGCGAAGTCATCCCCAACCTGTGGATCACCGGCTTCTCCGCGGGCCAGCTGTGCGGCGCCCCCGACTGGTCCATGTACCAGGGCGGCATGTCCGCCGGTCACTGCATCATGACCGGCCGCATCTGCGGTATCCAGGCTGCCACCGGCGGCAAGCTGGAGGCCTCGACCCCCATCACCGAGGCCGACGTGGTGGCCATCTCCGCCTAAGGCCGCTTCCGCTTCGCAGAAAGGGCGGGGGCCCGACTCCCACAGGATGTCGGGCCCCCGCCCTGGAAAACCCACCCTCCCCTGCGCCCCGCACCCCTCCCGGCGGGGCGCCTTTTGCACGAGAGGGCATGCGGGGCGAACGCCCCTCTTACTCCGGGTCGCCGAACAGGGCGAACACGCGGCGGCGCTCGGCGCCGATGGTGGTGAGGCTGTTGTGGCCCGGCAGCACAGCGGTGTCATCGGGCAGGGCCGCCAGCTTCTTCAGCGAGGCGCGCATCTCGTCCATGGAGCCGCCCTCGAAGTCGGTGCGGCCGATGGACCCGCAGAACAGCGTGTCGCCGGATACCAGCACCGGCAGCCCCTCGGGATGGTTGCCGAACTGCGGGATGTTGAACAGGCAGATGGAGCCCTTGGTGTGGCCCGGGGTCTCGATGACCTTCCATTTCATGTTCCCGATCTCCACCACATCGCCGTGGGCCACGGTGCGATCCACCGGGCAGGGCGTCGGGTCGTCGTCCACCACATTAGCGGCCGGATCCTCGATAGTCGGCGCCTCGATGGCCGAGGCGATCACCGGCGCGCCGGTGGCCTCGCGCAGGGCCGCGGCGGCCCCCACGTGATCAGAGTGGCCGTGGGTCAGCACGATGGCATCCAGTTTCACCCCCTCCAGGGCCGCCAGGATCTTATCCACGTTGCAGCTCGGATCCACCACCATGGTGCCCTCGCCGTCGGAGATGATGTACACGTTGTTCGCCAGAAAGCCCACGATCAGATACTTCACATCGACGCACAAGCCGCTGACCTCGTACAAGTTAGTTGCCATTGCCTATCCTTTCTTCGTTGCGCCCTGAGGCATCATGCGCCGGGCGTCGAACACGCCGTCCACGTCGGACAGGCGCTTGGTCACGCGCTCGATGACCGTCAGGTCGGACACCTGGAACAGAAAGCGCATCTCGACCATACCATCGCGGTGGGTGGTCGTGTTGCACGACAGCACGTTTGCTCCCATTTCGGAAATAACCCGGGTCACGTCCAACAGCAGGTTCATGCGGTCCAGGGCCTCGATGAAGATCTCCACCTGGTAGCTGGCCGCCGCCGAGGGCGTGCCCTCCCATTCCACCTCGATGATGCGCTCGGGGTGGCGCTTCAGATCCAGCGCGTTGGGGCAATCGGCCCGGTGCACCGACACGCCGCGCCCGCGGGTCACGAACCCCAAGATGTCGTCGCCGGGCACGGGGTTGCAGCAGCGCGACAGGCGCACGAGCACATCGTCGACGCCCTTCACCACGATGCCCTGGGACGTGTGGGTCTCGTGCTTCTTCGGCCGCTTCACGCTCGTGAGCATGGGGGCCATAATGCCCGTGGACGACGCCGAGGTGCCCACCGTGGGCTTGTCGGCCTCTTCGTTGCCCTTGTCCACCAGAATCTTCAACAGGCGGTTGCTCACGTGCTGAGCCCGTTCCTTGCCGGCGCCCACCTGCACGAACATATCGTCGGGGTCCTTGAAGCCCATGGACTCGGCCACCAGCTTCAAGGCGCGCAGCGACTGGGCGTTGGAGATGCCCAGGCCGTGCTTGCGCATCTCGCGGGCCAGCATGTCGCGGCCCATCTGCAGATCGTCGGAGCGGGTCACCTTCGAGAAGTAGGAGCGGATCTTGCTGCGGGCGCTGGGCGTCTTCACCAGGTTCAGCCAGTCGCGGGAGGGCCCGGCGCTCTTCTGGGTGAGCACCTCCACGCGATCGCCCACCTGCAGCTGGTAGGACAGAGGCACGATGGAGCCGTTCACCTTCGCACCCACGCAGTGGTTGCCCACCTCGGTGTGGATGGCGTAGGCGAAGTCGATGGGCGTGGATCCGGCGCGCAAGCTCATGACCTCGCCCTTCGGCGTGAACACGAACACCTCGGTGTTGTCCAGGTCCATCTTCAGCGATTTCAAAAACTCGCGGGAGTCCTCGGTCTCGTCCTGCCAGTCCACCATCTGGCGCAGCCACGCCAGCTGGGAATCCAGGCTGTCCTTGCCGCCGGGGCGCGAGGCGCCGGTCTCCTTGTAGCGCCAGTGGGCCGCCACGCCGTATTCGGAGTTGCGGTGCATCTCCTCGGTGCGGATCTGCACCTCCAAAGGACGTCCCGCCGGGCCCATGACCGTGGTGTGCAGCGACTGGTACATGTTGAACTTCGGCATGGCGATGTAGTCTTTGAAGCGCCCGGGCATGGGGTGCCACAGGGTGTGCACCGCGCCCAGGGCCGAGTAGCAGTCCTTCACCGAGGTGGTGATGATGCGCACGGCGATGAGGTCGTAGATCTCGGAGAAGCCCTTGCCCTTCTTCGTCATCTTCTGGTAGATGGAGTACAGGTGCTTGGGGCGGCCCATGATCTGGGCCGTGATGCCCAGCTTGCCCATCTCCTCGTGGAGCACATCGATGACGTCGGCCAGGTACTTCTCGCGCTCGGTGCGCGACTCGGTGACCATGCGGGACACCTGCTTGTACTTGTTGGGCTCCAGGTAGAAGAACGACAGGTCCTCCAGCTCCCACTTGATGGAGTTGATGCCCAGACGGTGCGCGATGGGCGCATAGATCTCCAGGGTCTCGCGAGCCTTGAAGATGCGGCGGTCCTCGCGCAGGGCGGCCAGGGTGCGCATGTTGTGCAGGCGGTCGGCCAGCTTGATCACGATGACGCGGATGTCCTTGGACATGGCCACGAACATCTTGCGGATGGTGGCGGCCTGCTCGTCGGTGAGGCTCTCCACCTCGATGCGGGTGATCTTGGTGACGCCCTCCACGAGCGCGCGCACCTGGGCGTTGAAGGTCTTCTCCACCTCCTCGGCGGTCACCTTCGTGTCCTCCACGGTGTCGTGAAGCAAGGCCGCGGCGATGGTCTCGGCGTCCATGCGCAGATCGGCCAGGATGATGCCCACCTCGATGGGGTGGATGATGAAAGGCTCGCCGGACTTGCGGCACTGGCCCGCGTGGGCCCGGGCTGCGAACTCGAAGGCGCGCTCGAGCATGGCCTCCTCGTCGGCGTCCATGTAGGCTGCCGTGAGCCGTGCCAGTTCGGCGAAGCGGCCCTCGGGCGTGGAAGCGGCCGAGGCGGCGGACTGGCCCGTGGGGTCGGGGCGGCCAAGCAGCGCGTCGACGGTCTGCTTCGTCGCCGCCCCGCTCGCCGCGGCCGGAGCCGCACAGGCGTTGATATCTTCCTTGTCGGCGCTCACCGGCGCCTCCCTTCTCCTGCCCAACGACCGCAAAGGCCGTCTTGCTTGTTCGTCTGTCCCGCGAGCGCATCCCCGTAGGGGCGGGCCTCAGCCCGCCCGCAACCGCCATGGGCTCGCGGCGCGCCCGCGTCCCTACCGGCCGGGGCGATCCCGCGGCACGATGGGGTGCGACAGGTGCACGGTGAGCCCCTGGGCGTCCTGGCCCAGGGCCCAGCGGCAGAAGCCCCCGAAGCCGTCCCGCTCGTCGAGCCCCTCGCGGTAGCGCACCGAGTCGGTCAGCTCCACCTTCGACGCCTCTTCCCGCACGCGCACCCACAGCGCCGGGCGCCCCGCCTCGTACACGGTGCGCGTCTCGATGAGCCCCAGCTCGCGGAAGACCGCCAGACCGCAGGCGGCCGCCGTGGGGCTCACGGCGCGGAAGTTGTCCGACGCCGCGTGGGCCAGGTCGGCCTCCCCCACGCAGAAGTAGTCGCCATCGCACTGGCGCTGCAAGCTGCGCAGGCGACGGTACACCTGGGCCATCACGTCGTGGTCGGGCGTGGCCTCGGCCAGGATGCGCTCGTTCAAGGCCGCATCGCCCCGCCCGTACAGCAGGTGCACCCAGGCGGGCTGGCCGTCGCGACCGGCCCGACCGCTCATCTGGTTGAACTCCACGTCGCTGAAGGGCAGATGATACAGCACCACGTGGCGGATGTTGGGGATATCCACCCCTTCCCCAAAGGCCGAGGTGGCCACGAGCACCTTCAAGTCGTCGTTGCGGAACAGCGCCTCGATGCGCTTGCGCTCATCGCGGGACAGCCCCGCGTTGTAGAAGCCGATCATGCAGGCCAGCTGGGGCACGCGGCGACGCAACTGACGCGCCAGGGCCACGGAATGCTCGCGGGAGTTCACGTAGATGACGGTCTTCTCGCCCCGGGCGATCAGGGTGGCCAGGTAGTCGTCGCGATGCGCGATGTTGCGCTGGTCGTCCACGAACAGGTTGTCGCGGCCGGTCTCGTCGATGACCGACTCGCGCACGGGCAGCACTTCCCCGATGTCGTCGGCGATGGCGTCGTTGGCCGTGGCCGTCACGGCCAGCACCGTGGGCGCCCCCAGGCGCGCGAGCGCATGGCCCAGCTGCGTGTAGGCCACGCGCTGGCCGGCCTTGGCCTGGCCGATGTGATGGGCCTCGTCCACCACCACGAACTTGATGCGCCCCGAGACAGCGAACTCGTCCACGTGGAACATGAGGTACTCCGGGGTGGTCAGCACGATATCCAGTGTGCCGTCGGCCAGGCCGGCGTACACGCGCTCCCGTTCCTCCGGCGTGCTCTCACCGGTGACGACGGCGCTGGCAATGCCGAAGCGCTCCAGACTCGCCCGCAGATGGAACACCTGGTCGGCGATGAGCGCGCGCAGCGGGTAGATGAACAGGCTCGCATCACGGCGCGTCAGGGCCTGCACGGCGGCGTGCACCTGGAAGCACAGCGACTTGCCGCGGCCCGTGGCCATCACAGCGAAGGTGGACTGGCCTGCCCGCAGCGCATCCAGGATCTGGCGCTGGGCCGGATGCAGCGGCGCCTCGCCGATGATGGCGGCCACCACGGCCGCCTCGAGCCCCTCGGGATCGCGCTCGGCCACGGCCTCCCACCGGCGGCGCAGCGCGGCCAGATCGGGCGTCGGCGCCTCGTCGCCTGCATCCCCGCAGGCATCGGCGCACAGCACTTCGTCGGATTCCGCGAACAGATCGGCGAAGAACGACAGGGCATCGGGATCCAGGCAGGCCTCCAGGGCGCAGCAGATGCGCGCGGGGGCGATGGTCTCCAGCATGGCCTTCACCGAATGCCGCCCGCGCCATTCGTCGATCTGCACGGTGAAGGCGGCGTCCACCACCGCGTCGTTCACCAGAAGCGTGTCGATGGCGGCGCAGTGGAACATGATGCCGGCCACCGAGGCCCGGCCGTTGGTGAGCGTGCAGGCGAAATGGTCTTTGGTCTGGCCCACGGCCCGGGTGTTCACCAGGGTCACGCCCTGGGCCAGAAACACCGGCTGGGGGTTCTCCTGGCCGAAGGGGGCCAGACGGTCCACCAGGGCCACGGTGTCCAGGGTCAGCTCGTCCAAATGCACGCAGGCGTCCACGGTGGTCAGCGGATGAAACGCGGCCTCGGGCAGCTTCTGCATGTAGGCGTCCAGGCCCTCGGCGAACTTCCGCAGGTTCTTCGTGGGGATGGTCACGCCCACGGCCGCCCCATGGCCGCCGAAGCGGGTGGTCAGGTGCGAGAGCGACTCCACGGCCTCGAACAAATTCACGTTGCCCACCGACCGGCCCGACCCGCGGGCCTCGTCGCCGTCCACGGTGAACAGCAGCGACGGCACCCCGTAGGTGTTCACGAGGCGGGAGGCCACGATGCCCTTCACGCCCTCGTGCCAGCCCTCGCCGGCCACCACGAGCGCCCGCTGGCCGTGGTAGGTCTCGGCGGCCTGGGCCTTCGCGATGTCGGACAGCTCGGCCTCGATGGCACGGCGCTGGTTGTTCACCTCTTCCAAGGCCTCGGCCATGGTGCAGCAGTCGGCGTAGTTGTCGCACATCAGCAGATCGAGGGCCAGATCGGCGTTCCCCATGCGCCCGGCCGCATTCAAGCGGGGAATGAGCGAGAACGACAGGTTCGTGGCCGTGAGCGCCTTGCCCACCTGCCCCGTGGTGGCCAGAAGCGCCGCGATGCAGGGGCGCGGGTTCGCGTTCATGCGAGCCAGGCCGTCGGCCACGAGCGCTCGGTTCTCGTCGCGCATGGGCATGAGATCGGCCACCGTGCCCAAGGTGGCGAAGTCGGTGTAACTGCGCCACAGGTGCGGGAATCCCAGGCGCGCGCCCAGCATCTGCACCAGCTTCAGGGCCACGCCCACCCCGGCCAAAATGGCGCTCGGGCAACCGGGCTCCATCTTCGGGTCGGCCACGCACACGTTCTCGGGCACCAGATCGGCGGCTTCGTGGTGGTCGGTGATGTACACCTCGATGCCGGCCTTCACGATCTCGGCCACCTCGTGCTTGCAGGCGATGCCACAGTCCACGGTGACGATCACGTCGGGAGCCAGCGCGCGCACGCGCTCGAAGGCGGCGGCGGTGATGCCGTAACCCTCGTCGAAGCGGTGCGGAATGAAGGGGAAGGCGCAGCCGCCCAAAGCCCGCAGACCGCGGGTGAGCACCGTGGTGGCCGAGATGCCGTCCAGATCGAAGTCGCCGAAGACCACGATGCGCTTCTTGGCCGCCAGGGCCGCCTGCAGACCGTCGGCCACCTCGGCCAGGCCGGGGATGTCGTAGGGATTCAGCCAGTCGCGATCGAGCGAGGGGGAGAGGAAGCGCTTGGCGGCGCGCACCGTGGTGATGCCGCGAGCCACAAGCGTCGTCGCGATGAAGCGGGGCAGACTGAGGTCGTGCTGCAAACGCGCGACGATGGCGGGGTCGGTCTCCCGGATACTGAACTGCGCGGTCATACTATGCGGCTACCTTACATGCAAATGTCCTTGTTTTTCAAGAACCATTCTCGCACAAACGGCCCCCAGTGTCACCGCCAGAAACCAAACCCGCCCTCCACGACACATCATCTTACTTTTCTGGCACAAAATGCCGCTTTGGTTCCCCCGATCAAGCGCAAGGCATCGCGGCCGAGTGCCACGCTCGGGCCGCTCTACCGATTGTCCACCTTCTCGGGGTACAGGTCGTGGTTGGCCAGGCGCTGCCAGGCCACTTCCTCCCAGCGCGTGCCGGGGCGGCCGTAGTTGCAGTAGGGATCGATGGAAATGCCGCCGCGGGGCGTGAACTTGCCCCAGACCTCGATGTACTTCGGGTCCATCAGCGCAATGAGGTCCTTCATGATGATGTTCATGCAGTCCTCGTGGAAGTCACCGTGGTTGCGGAAGCTGAACAGGTACAGCTTGAGGCTCTTGGATTCCACCATCAGCTCGCCCGGCACATAGGAGATGTAAATGGTGGCGAAGTCTGGCTGGCCCGTGATGGGACACAGGCTCGTGAACTCGGGGCAGTTGAACTTCACGAAGTAGTCGTTGCCCGGGTGCTTGTTGACAAACGTCTCCAGCACCGAGGGATCGTAGTCGGTCGGATAGCGCGTGCCCTGGCTGCCCAGGTGGGTGACGCCGCCCTCGCGGGTCTCGTCCTCGTCGCGGCCCGCGCTGGGGCCGGCGACGGCTTCCCCCGCCGTGCGCTTCAGATGGGCGGCCACCGCGGCCAGGGCGGAACTGTCCACCGAGCCTTCCGCGGCCGGGTTCTCGGGAACGTCGTGCTTCTCGTCGCCGAACAGGGCTTCGGCCATTTCCAGGGGTTTCAAGGGTGGTTCCTTTCTCAGGGCGCCTCTTGGGCACTCGGGGCTTGCAGGCGCGCGGTGTCGCTACTCGCCAGAGGTGAGCGCGGGGTCTTCAGCGTGGTTGGCGGCGAAGGCGGCCGCCCGGTCGAGGCAGGTGGCGCACGCCCCGCAGGGAGTCGCACCGCCCTCGTAACAGGACCAGGTCAGCTCGTAGGGCACTCCCAGGCGCAGCCCCTCGGCCACGATATCGGCCTTCGACCAGGTTACGAACGGGGCCTCCAAGCGCAGCTCACCGCCGGTGCCCTCGGCGATGGAGGCGGCCATGGCCTCCACGAACGCCGGCGAGCAATCGGGGTAGGCGGCGCCGGCCCAGTCGTCGTGGTGGGCCCCGTAGAGCACCACCGAGCAACCCAGAGAAAGGGCCATGGAAGCCGCCGACGACAGAAACAGCCCGTTGCGGAAGGGCACGTAGGTGCTCACGATGCCGTCCTCGGCCGCTTCCTGCTGCTCCCCGTAGGCACCGGTGGGTACCGCCTCATCGGAGTGAGCCAAAAGCGAGCAGGCGCTGTCGGCGAAGATGGCTCCCAAGTCCAGGAAGCGCTGCTCCACCCCGTAGTGAGCCGCGACAGCCCGAGCCGCCTCGATCTCGCGGATGTGCTTCTGCCCGTAGCTGATGGACAGGGCGTACACGTTCTCGGCGCCGAAGCGCTCCACGGCCCCGGCGAGCAGCGTCGTGGAATCCACGCCGCCCGAGCACAGAACAAGGGCCTTTTCCCGATAGCTCATCTACACTCCCTTGGTCTCGTTAGGCCAGATGATCTTGTGCAGCTGCAGCTGCAAGCGGGCGCGATCCAGGCCGTGCTCGATGAGGTAGGCGGCGATGGCGGCCGGCTCCAGGGCGCCCCACACGGGGCTCGCGAGCACCGTGCAGCGATCCCACAGCGCCGCCTCGTCGGCCATACGCTCCATGAAGGCCAGGTCCTCTTCGCTGCCCACGACGAACTTCACGGCGTCGCGGCCGTCCAGCAAATCGTAGTTCTCGCGGCGCATGGCGGCCGACACGGCCTCGCCGGCCGTAGGCGTCTTCCAATCCACGGTGAAGTGCAGGCTGCCGGGCAGCCCCGCCTCGGCGCAGGCCTCGCGCAAGTGGGCCAGGGGGGCCAGATCGCGCGAGCCGTTGGTCTCGATCTCCACCCGCAGGGGACAGGGGCTCTCCACCGACAGCAGCGCCTGCACCAGATCGGGCAGGTAGGGCTGCAGAAGCGGCTCGCCGCCGGTGAGCGTCACGCAGGACACGCCGGTCTCGGCCACCCAGGCCAACAGCTGGGGCACGCTCCACCCTTCTACCTCCACAAGGGGATGGTTCGCCCAGCGGGTGTCGCAGTAGGTGCACCACATGTTGCAGCCGGCGAACCGGATGAAGGCCGCCGGGCGCCCTGCGACCAGCCCCTCCCCGTTCACGGATACGAACTTCTCGGCCACGGGGAACAGCTGGGCCCGAGCCGCAATGGTATGGCGAGCCTGGTGGCGCTCGGCGTCCAGCAGGCCGTCGTTCTCTTCCTCGGGAACCATGGGCCTAGGCGTCCTTCCGATAGAAGGCGCAGTTGTTCGGCGTCTCGTACACATCCACTTGGGCCACGGGCAGCCCCATCTCGGCCAGAGCGTCGAAGAACCACTTCGCGAGGTTTTCGGCCGTGGTGCGGAAGGGCATCATGAACAGCGCGAAGCCCTCGCGCTCGAGGCAGGCGAGGGTCTCGGGGGCAAGCGAGCCCTCCTCGATGATGAAGTGATGGTCGAGCCGCTCGGTCAGCGATCGCAGGGCGCCCTTGAAGTCGCCGAAGTCCACCACCATGTCCTTGCACGTGCCCTCGGTCTGCAACGCCGCGACCTCCAGATAGGCCACCACGCGCCACCGGTGCCCGTGCAGGTTCTCGCACTTGCCATGGTAATCAGTCAGAAAATGAGAGGCGTCGAAGCTGCTCTCGGTTCGCAATCCGTACATATCGATTTCTCACCAATCTACGAACATTTGTATGCTATAATAACGTTTGCAGGGAGCTCTAAGCCCACTGCATTCACCCCGCAAACTATGCTAGCTAGGAAAGGGGGTGATGCAGATGAGCGAAGTGCTGGCCTGGGCCCAAGTCTTGGTTGGAGTTGCCACATTTATCGTAGCCGTTCTGGCTCTGATAAAAGAGAACCCGCCGAATAACGGCGGGAACTCCAATCACAACGACGAGGACTAGGCACCCTCGTCGAAGGGCGTTCCGCAAGGGGCGCCCTTCTTTAGGCAGAGAGTATCTTACCACACTTCTGCGTTAGAAAGCCGCGTCGAAGGGGTCGGTCACGATGATTTCACTTTGGCCGCGGGTGAGTTCGGTGAGTTTTTCCACGAAAGGGGCCTCAGTACCGTGAAGCAGGCGGAAGGTGAGCAGCACGTTCTCGGCGAAGTCGCTCTCCTGGAGCTGGGCGCCGGAGGTCTCGGCGATGTGGCCCACGGGCTCGTACAAGTTGTAGGGCACCTCCACCATGACGTCCACGCAACGGGACACTACCACGATGCGGGCCGCCTCGATGGCCGCTTTCGTCGCATCCGTGTAGGCGCGCACGAGGCCGCCCGTGCCGAGCAGGATGCCGCCGAAGTACCGCGTGACCACTACGGCCACATCGGTGAGTCCTGCGTGCTGAATGGCCTCCAAGGTGGGCATGCCTGCGGTCTTGGCCGGCTCGCCGTCGTCGGTGTAGCGCACCCGTCCCCCGCGCAGCACGTAGGCGTACACGTTGTGGCGCGCCATGCGATGCTCGGCCTTCACGCCGTTGATGAAGGTCAGCGCCTCCTCCTCGGTGGTCACCGGGGCGATATGGCCGATGAAGCGGCTCTTCTTCTCCACGATCTCGGCCGTGGCCGCCTCGGCGATGGTCTGGTAGGCGGTCATTGGGCGCGGCCTTTCGGGTCAGGGGCGGGCGGGCTAAAGCCCGCCCCTACGGACGGGATTGGGGCCAGGGCGCGAGCGACGCAGACGGTACCCACTACTCCCCCAGTTTCTCGGCGGCTTCGAACCATTCCAGTTCTAGGGCCTCGATCTGATCCTCGAAGTCGGCGATCTCCTCTTGCATGGCGGTAAGGGTGAGATAATCCGACGGGTCGGCCTCGGCCATGGCGAGCTGCTTCTTCTCGATCTTGCCCTTCAGGGTCTCGATCTTCTTCTCGTTGGACGTCATCAGCTTGCGCAGGGTGCGCTGCTCGCCGCCCGAGAGGGCGGGGGCGCCCTGGACGGCGCCGGGAGTGGAAGCGTCCCTGGCGGGACGGCTGAAGCCGTCCCCTACAGCTCCAGTCCCAGAAGCACTCGCAGTCGACTGGGCGGCTTTGGCTTCTGCCTCCTCCATCAGCTTCAGGTACTCGTCCACGCCGCCCGGCAGGTGGCGCACCTTGCCATCCACGAGGGCGAACTGATGGTCGGTCACGCGCCCCATGAGGTAGCGGTCGTGGGTCACGAGCAGCAGCGTGCCCGGCCAGCCGTCGAGCAGGCTTTCCACCGCGGCCAGCATGTCGGTATCCAGATCGTTGCCCGGCTCGTCCAGAATGAGCACGTTGGGCTCGTCCAGCAGGATGAGCATCAGGGCCAACCGGCGCTTCTGGCCGCCGGACAAATCGCACACTGGCTCGTTCTGATCGTCCTTCGTGAAACCGAGCCGTTCCAACAGTTGCCCCGGGGTCATCTCCTTGCCGTCGAGCATGGTGCGCCGCGAATAGCGGGCGATCACCTGGCGCACCCGATCGTCGCCGAGTTTCGCGAGCTCGTCCAGATGCTGAGACAGCACGGCGAAGCGCACGGTCTGGCCGATCTTCACACGGCCGCGATCCACCGGCTGCAGGCCCTGGATGACGCGCAGCAGGGTGGTTTTGCCGATGCCGTTGCCGCCCACGATACCGAAGCGGTCGCCGGGGCCGATGATCCAGTCCACGTCATCCAAGATCACGCGATCGCCGAAAGCCAGCGTGGCGCCCTGCAGATCCACCACCTGCTTGCCGAGCCGCGCCATGGCCATGCGCTTCAGCTCCAGCTCGTTGCGCAGGGGCGGCACGTCGGCGATGAGCGCCTGGGCCGCGGCCACGTGGAACTTGGGCTTGGTCGCTCGGGCCCGCGCCCCGCGGGAAAGCCAGGCCAGCTCGCGGCGCAGGGCGTTCTGCCGCTTCTGCTCGGCCAGGGCCTGCAGACGATCCCGTTCCACCCGCTGCATAATGTAGGCCGAGAATCCGCCCTCAAAGGGCCACACCCGCTGCCCCTGTACCTCCCACATGGCCTCGCACACCTCGTCGAGGAACCAGCGGTCGTGGGTCACCACGAGCAGGGCGCCATCCCCCGGCCGCCAGCGGGTCTTCAAATGGTCGGCCAGCCAGGTGATGGCGGCCACGTCCAGGTGATTGGTGGGCTCGTCCAACATGAGCACGTCCCAGTCGCCGATGAGCAGCCGCGCCAAGTCTACCCGGCGACGCTGACCGCCCGACAGCGTGCCCACCGGCGCGTCCCAGGCCACATCGCCCAGAAGCCCCGCGATGATGGAGCGGGTACGGGCATCGCCGGCCCACTCGTACTCGGGCGCATCGCCCACGACGGCCCGCTCCACGGTGTCCCCGTCGGCCAGGCCGTCGGTCTGCCCGAGCACGCCCACCGACACGCCGCGAGTGCGGATCACGCGCCCGTCGTCCACCTCCACCTCGCCGGCCAGCACCCGCAGCAGCGTCGACTTGCCGTCGCCGTTCTTGCCCACGATGCCGATGCGCGCCCCCTCGTCCACACCGAGGGACAGCTCGGTGAACACCGTCTTCGTGGGGAAATCCACCCGCACCTTTTCGCAACCGAGGAGAAAAGCCACCAGACACCTACCTTATCTTCCACAGGGCGCAGACCAGCACCGCCGCCGAGAATACCGTCGAAAGGGCAAAGGCCGCCTGGTAGGGCGCCACCGCCAACGTCGCGCCGCCATCGGCCGCCGCGGCGCCGCCCGCGCCCAAAAGCGAGACGAGCAGCATCATGAGCGCCGTGCCCAGCGAGGCGCACACCTGGCGCACCGTGGCGAAGAACGCGCTGCCGTCCATGATGAGGCGCCCGGGCAGCCCCGACAGGCCCCAGGAGTTCAGCGGCCCCACGAGCGCGCTCACGCCCACGGCCCGCACGCCCTGCCAGAACGTGAGCGCCCACAGTGGCGTGGTCGCGTCCACGAACATGAAGGAGGCGGCGCCCACGGTAAGGAAGGTGGCGCCGGTGATGCACACCGCCCGCGGTCCCACCTTGTCCACCAGCACGCCGGCCAGCGGGTTCACGAACAGCGCCACCGCCGTGGCGGGAATGAACACGACGCCCGCCTCCAGGGCCGTCATGCCGGCCGGCCCCTGCACGAACAGCGGCAAGACCAGCGTGATGCCCATAAACGATGCGAACAGGCAGTTCTGGGCCACGAATCCCGCGCGGAAATGGCGCGACTGGAAGATGTCCAGGGAGATGAGCGGATGGGCCACCCGGCGCTGGCGCCGCACGAAGGCCACAATGAAGGCCGCGCCCAGAAGGCCGGGCACCCACACGGACGGCTCGGCCAGCCCCATGGTGGCCGCATTGGACGCGCCCAGCAGAAGGCCCCCGAAGCCCAGGGTGGACTGCATGAACGAGGGCAGATCGAACACCGCGTCGTCCCGATGGTCGCCGTGGCTCTTCACCAAGAGCGCGCAGGCCGCCCACAGAAGCACCAGCACGCCCGCCAACATGAGATAGAAGCTGCGCCAGCCCCACGAGCCGGCCAGAGCTCCGCCGATCAAGGGCCCGATGTTGGGGGCGAATCCCATGGCGATGCCGCCGATACCCATGGCCGTGCCCGTGCGCTCGCGCGGGAAGCGCGTCATGGCCACCGACTGCACCAGGGGCAGCGTGATGCCCGTGGCAATGGCCTGCAGCGCGCGGGCCGCCACCAGCACCGCGAACACCGGGGCGAAGAAGGCCACCACCGAGCCGGCCAGGTAGAAGCCCAGCGCCAGATACACCAGGCGCTTCACCGAGAACCGTCGCGACAAAAACGTCACCACCGGCACCGTCACGCCCATGACGAGCATGTAGATGGTGGTGACCCACTGGCCCACGGCGGCATCGATGGCGAAATCCTCGCACACGCCGGTCAGCATGGAGTTCATCACCGTTTGGGTGAGCGAGCCCAGCGCGCAGGTGATCACCACGATGGCGAACAGCGCATAGGTATGTTGCTTCTCGCTGAGGGGCATTCCTCTCCCATCGGTCGCGCGACGGGCCGGGGCTCTGCCGCCTTCCTGACGGCCGACGCCGCAGCGCCGCCCGCTTATCATGATCTCTACCGACTAGTTGTACTTCTGCTGGGTCTTCTCCAGCCCGTGCTCGATGAGGAAGCGTACCGCGTCGGAGCCCAGGGCCACGGCGTGCTGGAACGCCTCCAGGTCGTCTTTCTTCGGCTGGGACAGCACCCAGTCCACCACGGGCTTGCGTCCCGGCGGCCGGCCGATGCCCACGCGCACCCGGTACCAGTCGCGGCAGCCCAGCTTGTCGCCGATGGAGCGCAGCCCGTTGTGGCCCGCGTGCCCCCCGCCGAACTTCACGCGGATGGTGCCCGGATCGATGTCCAGCTCGTCGTGGATGACGATGAGGTGATCAGCATCCACGCCGTAGGTCTTCATGAGGGTCTTCACCGGACCGCCCGAGGTGTTCATGTAGCTCTGGGGCTTCACCAGCACCACATCCTCGCCGCGCCACGTGCCCTTGGCCGTCAGCGCGCCGCCCTCGGTCTTCCAGTAGCGCACGCCCATGTCCTCGGCCAGCGCGTCCACGGTGTCGAAGCCCGCGTTGTGCCGGGTGTGCTCGTATTCCCCGCCCGGATTTCCCAGGCCCGCGATCAGGTACATCTACTCGAACAGCTTCCCGATGGAGCCGTTGCTGTACACCGCGTTGATGGTCTGGGCGAACAGGGGCGCGATGGACAGCACCTTGATCTTGCCGGTCTGGCGCGCCAGCGGCACGGGCACGGCGTTGGTGACCACCACTTCCTCGATGCAGGAGTTCTCCAGACGCTCGTAGGCCGGACCCGAGAACAGGCCGTGGGTGGCGCAGGCGTACACCTGGGCAGCGCCCTTGGCCTTCAGGGTGGCGGCCGCGGCCACGAGCGACCCGCCGGTGTCGATCATGTCGTCGTTCAGGATGCAGATCTTATCGGTCACGTCGCCGATGAGCGCGGTGATCTCGGCCTGGTTGTGCTTGGGGCGGTCCTTGTGCATGATGGCCAGATCGCAGTCCAGCGCCGAGGAGAACTTTTTCGCGGCCTTGGCGCGGCCCACGTCCGGCGACACCACGCAGAGCTGATCGGCGTCGAAGCCCTTGTTGCGGAAGTAGTCCACGAAGATGGGCATGGCGGTCATGTGGTTCACGGGAATGTCGAAGAAGCCCTGGATGGCGTCCTGGTGCAGATCCACGGTGATGACGTTGTCGACGCCGGCCACGGTGAGCAGATCAGCCACGAGCTTGGCGGTGATGGGCTCGCGCGGAGCGGCCTTACGGTCCTGGCGCGCGTAGCCGTAGTGGGCGATCACCGCCGAGATGGAGCGGGCGCTGGCGCGCTTGGCGGCGTCCACCATGATGAGCAGCTCCATGAGGGCGTCGTTCACGTCGAAGCCCTCGCTGGCGCACACCGACTGGATGAGGAACACATCGGCGCCGCGGATGGACTCCTGGTAGCGGGCGTAGATCTCGCCGTTGGCGAACTTCTCGTGCTTGATGTTGCCGAGGTTCGCGTTCAGGTTCTTGGCGATCTCCTCGGCCAGCTCCGGATTCACCGAGCCGGAAAACAGGGCCATGCGCTTGGTCATCTCGGTCATGAACGGGTATCCCTTCTGCGACGGATTTCGATGGTTGAGCCTATTGTAGTACGGCCGGCGCCGCCTGCCGGGGCAAAACCGGCCCCTACCCTATTTCTTCTCGATGGGATGGGCGGCCACCCAGCCGGCGATCTCAGATTGGCGGGCGCGGCCGAGGGCCAAAGCGCCGGGGCTCACGTCCTTGGTGATGGTGGAGCCGGCGCCGATGAGCGAACCCTCCCCGATGCGCACGGGAGCCACCAGCATGGTATCGGAGCCCACGAAGACGCCGTCCTCGATGATGGTGGCGTGCTTGTTGGCGCCGTCGTAGTTGCAGGTGATGGAGCCGGCGCCGATGTTCACGCCCGCGCCCATGGTGGTGTCGCCGATGTAGGACAGATGCGGCACTTTCGAGCCCTTGCCGATGGTGGACTTCTTGATCTCCACGTGGGTGCCGGCCTTGGCCCCCTCGCACAGGTGCGCCGCCGGGCGCAGGTAGGCGCGCGGGCCGCAGGTGGCGCCGTCGTCGATGAGGGCCTGAACGGCCACGGTCTCGTCCACGGTGCAGCCCGCCCCCACCCGGGTGTCGGTCAGGCGGGTGTTGGGGCCGATGACGCTGTCCTCGCCGATGGAGGTATCGCCCATGAGGATGACGGCGGGCAGAAGCTCCACATCGGAGGCGATGTCCACATCGGGGCCGATGAAGGTGGTGGCCGGATCCCACATCGTGACGCCGGCGGCCATGTGGGCGTCGTTGATGCGGCGCTGCATGACGCGGGTGGCCTCGGCCAGCTGACCGCGGGAGTTCACGCCCAGGCACTGCTCGGCGTCATCGGTCTTGTAGGCCAGCACGCCGCGACCGGCCGCACGGGCGATAGCCAGCACGTCGGTGAGGTAGAACTCGCCCTGGGCGTTGTCGGAGCCCACCTGGGCCAGGGCCTCGAACAGGGCGCGGGCGTCGAAGCAGTAGAAGCCCGAATTGCACTCGGTGAGGGCCGCTTCCTCGGGACTCGCGTCCTTCTGCTCCACGATGCGCTCCACCTCGCCCACACCGTCGCGCACGATGCGGCCGTAGCCGAAGGGGTTGGCCAGATCCATGGTGAGCACCACCACGGCGGCGTCGTGCTCCTCGCGCAGGGCGCACATCTCGCGAATGGTCTCGGGGCGGATGAGCGGGCTGTCGCCGGAGAGCACCACCACAGCACCGTCGAAATCGGCCAGGGCGTCGGCGGCGGCCAGCACCGCGTCGGCCGTGCCGCGCTGGGAAGCCTGCACGACCACCTGGGTGTCTTCCTCCACCAGCGGGATGACCGCCTCGCGGCCATGGCCCACCACGGTGACGATGCGATCGGCCCCAGCGGCCTCGGCGGCGCGCACCGCCCACTGCACGAGGGGCCGGCCCAGCACCTCGTGGGCCACCTTCGGCTTCTTCGACTTCATGCGGGTGCCCGCCCCCGCAGCCAGGATAATGGCAGCAGTTTCCATCAAACGCCTTCTTTCGCAAGTCCAGCGCGCCTGCCGCGCGCGTATTTCCGTGGCAGCAGTATAGCGCAAGGTGCGCCGCGCGCGTGGCCTGGGGTCGCCTGAGGCGTTATTTATCACAGGTCGCCTCAACACCCGCCAAATCGCACAGCTCCTTGCGCGAGTGCACGTCCAACTTCTGGTACAAGTGCTTGATGTGGGTCTTCACCGTGCTCGGCGCGATGTACAGATCACGGGCGATCTGCCCTTGCTTCTTCCCCTGCACCATCAGCGTGAGAATCTCCGATTCCCGGGAGGTGAGGCCGAACTGCTCGCTCAGCTCGTCGCACTTCGCCCCGATGCGCGAGCGGTCGCCGTAGCTTTGGCCCGCGAGCGTCTTCAGCACCGCGCCCCACGGCGTGGTCAGCTGCTTCTCCGACAGGAAGAGGAAGGTGGCGACCACCACCGCCGCGGCCACCGCGACGCACAGGGCCCCGTAGCCGAACGAGAACCCCGCGAGCGTCTCGTTGGCCTCCAGGCCCAGCTGCACCGACACCAGGCGCACGGCCCGCTCGATGCCGAACAGCCACACGGCATTAAAACCGTACTGGTAGGTCATGTTGCTCAGCACCACCATGATAGCGATGAGCACCAAGGTGTAGGCACCCAGGGCGCAGAAGCTGGCGATCTCGCCGCCGAAGGGCAGCACCGCCCCCAGAGGCACGAGCGACGCCAGCAGAAGCGGGCAGGCGGCGTAATAGGTGAACGACAGGTGCAGCCGATCGCGGCGCAGGCACACCACCAGGTACACGGCCCCGGCGGCCACCACGCAGCCCAGGCCCGAGTGGATGCCCAGCTCGCTGCCGAACACGCTCTCGCACAGACCGTAGGCCACCGAGTACAGGGCCACCACCGCGATGGGCTTCCACGGAAACGAGAACGTGCCCCACGACGGCCGCGGCCGCTCGTTATCGGGCAGAGCCGCGTAGGCGCGGCGCAGACATTCCAGGCTGACCACGGGAATCAGGCAGGTGCACGCCCACAGCCACGGAATGGCCAGGCCCTTGAACAGCCACAGCACCAAGGCGCCCGCCACCAGACCGCCCGAGAAATACAAAGCCACGCGGAAGGGATTCAGGCAGCCGAACAGTTCCGACCACAAAAGGATGATGAGCGCGATGCCCACCGCGCCCAGCAGCGCCGCCGGCGCCCCGAAGAGCCCCGATAGCGAGGGCCAGTAGATGGTCGAGAAGTTCATGGACGCCGATACCACCAAGCAGGCGCCGGTGATCCACGGCAGGGCGGCCTTGCCGTACAGCGGCGCGATGCGGCGCGAGCCGACGGCCAGCAGCACCAGCACCACCGCCGCTATCATATTGAAGGCCGCAAACCCGAAGCCCGTCTCGTCCTGAGCCGGGAAGGCGATCGAACCGTTGGAGTACACCGTCTCGGTCCACACGCGGAAAAGCCCCATGCCCGTGAAGGCCAGGGGCATCTCGACGATCCGGCCCTTCAGATGCGGCCGCGCCTCCGTTGCCATAGTTCCTCTCCCCATCCGCACAAGCCTCTCCCAGACCCGCTTTTGCGCGGCCGCGACCCTGGCGAGGGCGGCCGACCGCAGGGCCCCCGCCGGCCGATTATAGCGTGAACGGAAAGGGGGATGGCCTCTGATCTGCCAATATCCCCCCTTTTTCGCCGAGAAGGGGGAGGCGCCGGCGAAAATCTCCCCCTTCGATTCGGGGTCTCAGAGGATGACGGAAGGCACCGGAGATCGATAGTGTTTTCGCCAGCGACGGCGCCGCGGTTCCCACGGGGAAGCGGCACCGTCTTGGGAGAGGCAGCGCAGGAGCCGGCCGGGGGAATACGGCCGCCCCGCGCGACAACGAAAGGAACGAACATGGAACTGAACATCTCGCGCCGCAACTTCTTGGCAGGGGCCGCCGCCAGCGTGGCAGGGGCCGCCGCCCTCGGCATGGCCGGCTGCGCGCCGAGCGAACCGCAGGAGATGAGCGACACCGGCGCGGGCGCCGCAGCCGCGGGCACCCGCTGGAGCTGGGAAGTGAAGCCCGAGCCCATCGCCGAGGATCAGATCGTCGAGACCCTGGACACCGACATCTGCATTGTGGGCCTCGGCTCGGCCGGCACCACCTCGGCCATGGCCGCCGCCCAGAGCGGTGCCAAGGTCGTGGTGCTGCAGAAGCTGGACAAGGTCATCACCAACGGCTGGTGTGTGGCCGCCTTCAATTCCAAGATGTTCCTGGATGCGGGCCAGACCTACGACTTGGCCGACATCTACTTCAAGTTCGCCGACCTGTCCAACGGCCGCGACAACCACAAAGTGGTGAAGACCTTCCTCGCCCGCTCCGGCGAGGTAGTTGACTACGTCATTCGTCAAACGCCGGACTTCACCCCGGTCATGCTGGGTTCGGGCCACACCTATGGTTGGTATATCAACAACGACATGGCAACGCGCTACGACCAGTTTCACAAGCTGCTGGACGCCATCGCCGAGAAGGCCGTGGCCGCCGGCGCCGAGATCCGCTACAACACCCCGGCCGTGCAGCTGGTGCAGGACGAGTCGGGCCGCGTGACCGGCGTCATCGGCGAGGGCCCCGACGGCTACGTGAAGGTGAACGCCGCCAAGGGCGTCATCCTGTGCACCGGCGACACCTCCGACGACGAGGAGATGCTCGAGGCCTACTGCCCCATCATGCTGGGCGTGCAGTCCATGCACGGCGCCCCCTGCAACACCGGCGACGGCCACAAGATGGCCTTGTGGGCCGGCGCTTCCATGGACCCGGCGCCCCACACCATGATGATGCACTTCGACCCCACCTGGATGCCCGAGGGCAACTCCCCCTACTCCGGCATTCCGTGGCTGCGCGTGAACCTGAACGGCGAGCGCTTCGGCAACGAGAACCTGGGCTATCAGAGCCACGTGACCCAAGTGCGCTTCCAGCCCGAGATGACCGCCTTCCAGATCATCGACAAGAACTGGGACAAGCACGCGCCCGCCGGCGACTACAAGCATCCCAACAGCCACAGCCGTTCTACGGCCGATCCCGCAAACGATTGGGCTGACGCCCTCGAACGCGGCGCCATCATCGAGGCCAACACCTTGGAGGAGCTGGCCGATAAGTGCGGCATCAATAAGGAGAACTTCCTGGCCACCGTCAAGCGCTACAACGAGTTGGTGGACGCCGGCTACGACGAGGACTTCGGCGTGGACAGCACCTTCATGACCTACAACGGCATCAAGGAGGCCCCCTTCTACGCCCTCAAGCGCATGCCCGGCCTGCTGTGCACCGCCGGCGGCCTGACCATCAATGAGAAGCTGGAAGTGCTGAACGAGGCCGGCGAGCCTTTGGGCGGCCTGTACGCCGCGGGCAACGCCTCGGGCTCGTACTACGGCGACGACTACCCGCTGTTCATCACCGGCGGCTCCCACGGCCGCGCCTGGACCTTCGGCGTGCTGGCCGCGCGCTCGGCGCTGGGCCTCATGGACGAGTCGGTGGAGACCCTGGGCGCCTAAGCGCGGGGCCGACCCCCGGGATGGCACCGCCTCGTCTCCTCCCTTCCGCAGGCGGCGCCATCCTCGCTCTTATACCCTCCCCCTCCCAGCGGGCCCCTTCGGGGGCCCGTCCTCTTTTTTGTGCGGGTTCCGCGCCCCTTGGCTGGCGTCGGGCGGTGCCCGGACCATCCGCGACATCAGGACAATCGAGGGAAATTGACCAGACCGATGGGCGGGGAACGCGCCGCGCCCGCCCGCGGCGGCCCCTATAATGGGCCCGCACCGATACCGACGAGAAGGAGGGACCATGGCCCAGGGACTGGAGGCGCTTTCGCGCGAGGAGCTGATCGAGCTGTTGGAGATCACGGCGAAGGACCTGGTGGCCCTGGACGGCACCTGGTTCCAATCACTCGAGCGCGAGCAGGGCATGGACACGGCGATGGAGCACGACCGCGGCGCGTGGCGCCACTTCGTGCCCAGCGAGGCGCGCCGGCTGAAGAAGCTGCTGGGTCTGCCCGACGGCTGCGGCCTGGACGGCCTGGCCCGCGCACTCCCCTTGCGCTGCACGTCGCTGGCCAATGAATGGGAGATCCGCTGGGAAGACGAGGGCCGCAGCCTGCTCTTCCGCATCACCGACTGCCGGGTGCAGACGGCGCGGGCGCGCAAGGGCATGGAGTTCCACCCTTGCAAGTCGGTCGGGGAATTGGAGTACGCCGGCTTTGCCACCGCCCTCGACGACCGCATCCGGTGCACCTGCGCCAGCTGCTTTCCCGACATCACCGACGAGACCTGCAACTGCGCCTGGCGGTTCTGGGTGGAGGAGTAGGAAGCGACACGGGCGCCTGAGCAGATTGCGGGGCGAGCTTGAGCCCGCCCTCCTACTTGAACCGCTTCAGCAGCAGAGAGTTGCCGACGACGCTCACGCTGGACAGGGCCATAGCGGCGCCGGCGAGAGCGGGAGCCAAGATACCCACGGCGGCCAGCGGAATCATGATGCAGTTGTAAATGAGCGCCCAGAACAGGTTCTGCTTGATCTTGCGCATAGTGGCACGCGACAGGCGCAGGGCCACGACAAGGTCGGACAGGCGGTTGCGCATGAGCACCACCGAGCCCGCATCGAGGGCCACGTCGGTGCCCGAGGCCATGGCCACGCCGATGTCGGCGGCGGCGAGCGCCGGGGCATCGTTGATGCCGTCGCCCACGAAGGCCACCACGGCAGCCCTCTTCGCCGAAACGTCCCCCGACTCATCCGACGCAGCGGCACCGGCGGCAGACTCCAGCCCGGCCACGGACACAGACCCCCTCACATCGCGCACGCAGTCGGCCTTTTGCAGGGGCTTCACGCCAGCAAACACGTGATCAGGCGCGATACCCACCTCGCAGGCGATGGCGCGGGCCGCCGGCGCGGCGTCGCCGGTGACCATGTAGGAAGTCACGCCGTAGTCCTCGCGCAGCTCGCGCAGGGTGCGGGCCGCATCGGGCTTCGGCTCGTCGCGGAACTCGATGCGGCCCCTCGGCACGCCGTCCACGATCACCGCCGACCCGGCCCCGTCGCCGGCTTGCGCCGGCCCCGCGCCGACGAACACCTCATGGCCCTCCACCACGCCGCGCACGCCTTCGCCGACCACGGCCTCGAAGGACTCCACGACCGGCAGCTCGACCACGTTCGCGTAGGCCACCACGGCGCGGGCCAGGGGATGCTCGCTTCTCGCTTCCAGCGCTGCGGCCAGGCGCAGGGCGTCGGCGGGAACGTCGCAGGCCACCACCGCCGGCTCGCCCTCCGTGAGCGTGCCGGTCTTGTCGAACACCGCCGCCGAAAGACCGCCCAGGGTCTCGAGCACCGTGCCGTCCTTGATGAGCACGCCGAGCTGGGCGCCCTTCCCCATGCCCACCGTGAGCGCCGTGGGCGTGGCCAGGCCGAGCGCGCACGGGCACGCCACGCAGATAACGGCGATGGCGGGCATGAGCGACTGCGCGAGCAGCCCCGCGGTACCGTCGGCGGGCGGCACGAACAGGAACCACACGGCGAACGTGATGGCCGCGATGAGCAGAATGGCCGGCACGAACACCGCGGCGATGCGGTCGGCGATGCGCTGGATGGGCGCCTTGGTGCCCTGGGCGTCTTCCACCGCGCGCACGATACGGGCGAGCGTGGAGTCGGCGCCCACGCGCAGGGCGCGCACCGTCACCGATCCCGTGGTGTTCTGGGTACCGCCGGTCACGGCGTCGCCCGCGGCCTTCACCACCGGCAGCGTCTCGCCGGTGAGCATGGACTCGTCCACCTCGGTGGAGCCCTCGGTCACCACGCCGTCTACCGGCATCTTCTCGCCGGGGCGCACGAGCACCGTATCCCCCGCCACCACCTGGGCCAGCGGCACTTCGCGCTCCTCGCCGCCGCGCAGCACGCGGGCCACAGGCGGCGTCAGACCCATGAGCGACTCGATGGCCGCATTCGTGGCGCCCTTTGCGCGGCTTTCCAACATCTTGCCGAGCAGGACGAAGGTGATCAGCATGGCGCAGGTCTCGAAGTAGGGCATGCCCTCGTTGATGGCGAGCGACTCATGGCTCGACCAATCGCCTGTAACCACAGGCAGAAACGTGATCCACAGCGAGAACACGAAGGCAATGGTGGTACCCAGGGCCACGAGCACGTCCATGTTGGCCGAGCCGCCCCGAAGCGAGCCCCAAGCGCCCTTATAGAAGCGCGCGCCGCAGCCGAACTGCACGGGGATGGTCAGCGCCAGCAGCAAGACGTTCGCCGCGAACATGGCCTGGACGTGGGTGGGGTCGGGCACGAGCAGCCCCGCCAACGCGGCGCCCACCCCCATGTGCCAGCCGGGGATCATGCCGATGGCCACGATGGCCACCGTGAGCGCGGCCGCCACGGCGAACACCTTGCGGTCGCGCGCCGCCCGGGCCGCCTCCCGCGCCCGGCGGCGTTCGTCCACAAGAGGCGCGTCCTCGGGAATGAGCTCGGCAGTGAAGGCGAGGCTGTCGAACACGGCGAGCAGGTCGTCCACGCCGACCTGGGCCGGGTCGAACGCCACGCGCCCGGTGTTGTTGGCCAAGTTCACAGCCACATCGATCACGCCTGGCGTTTTGCGGTAATGGCTCTCGATGGATGCGGCGCAGTTGGCGCAGTGCATGCCCTCGATGGCCAGGCGGATAGAGGCCTGGGCCGGCTCGTCATCATCGCCGACAAGCGCGGCGGCCGCAACGGCGGAATCGGCGGCCGCAGGGGGCTTTTCCGCCATCGGATCGACCGCCGCGCCCTTCCCCGTCGCCGCCTTCTTCGCTGCCCTCTCGGCCGCATCGGCGGCAATCTCCGCCGCGAAGGGGTGCGCGCCGCTCGCCGGCATGACGGCCACCTTGAAGTTCGTGTCGTCCAAGGCGCGCAGCAGGTCATCTACCGTCGCCCGGGCCGGATCGAAAGTCACCGCGACCGTCTGATCGTCCAAATTCACCGCGACGCTGTCCACGCCGAGCACATTCTCATAGTGCTGCGTCACGTTGGCCACGCACTTCTTGCAGTGCATGACGGCCACGGCCAATCGCTGGGTTTTCATCCGCCCTCCCCTACTTCGAGAAACGACGCATCAGCGTCATCACTTCGTCGATCACCTCGTCGTTGCCCGCGCGGATTTCCTCCACCACGCAGGTGCGCATATGCTCGGCCAAGAGCATCTCCGACACGCGCCGCACCGCCGACTCGGCCGCCGCCAGCTGGGTGAGCACATCCCCGCAGTAGCGGTTGTCCTCCACCATGGCCTTCACGCCGTTCAACTGCCCGATGGCCCGATTGAGCCGCTTCTGAACATCAGCTTGCAGCTCCGCGCTGCGCGGCGTGGCCTTGTGGCGGCACGGGCACGAGACCGACGCTCCTTCCCGCTTATCATCCATAGAGGACACCTTCTTCCGCAATTTGCCATGAAATGTCGTTTGCTTCCTTATACCCCTAGGGGGTATATATGTCAACGACAAATCTCTTCTGAAACCGCCATGGCACCCGTGCGGACACCGAAACGCCCGCCATCAAAAAAGATAGCGGGCGTCTGAGGGGAGGAAGCGAAAAGGAACGGCTAGCCGTTGATCAACGTGCCTTTCGCCAAAGCCTCGCCCACCAGATTGCCGAAGGTGAGCGCGCGACCGTGGCTGATGCCGGGGCAGGTGACCGGGTACGACATGCCGAAGAAGTCACCCTGCACGTTGCCCACGGCGAACAGACCGGCAATGGGCTCGTCAGCATCGGTGCACACCTGGGAGTTCTTGTCTACATGCAAACCGAAGGGCACAGTCAGCGTGACTGCCGCGATGGGCTGGGCATAGAACGGGGGCGTGTCCACACTGGCCAGGAAGCGCTCGGGCACGCCGAAGTCGACGTCAACCCCCGAAGCGCACATCTCGTTATAGCGCGCCACCGTGGCCTCCAGGGCATCGGCCGGCACGCCGATCTTACCCGCCAGCTCGGCCAACGTATCGGCCTCCCACATCTCGCCCGCCTCGATGCCGGCCGCCAAGCGATCTTCCACCCCGGCCAGCAGCGTGTCGGCCGTCTGCGGCTCCTGGGCGCGCACCTTCTGCTCATAGGCCCCATCGAAGATGCTGAAGCCCACGTTGCCCGGCTGGTTCATGCGCGCATTCGTCACGAAGGGCTCGTAGGGCACCTCGCAGCTGTAGCGCTCGCCCAACTTGTTCACCGCCAACCACGACATGGCAATGGCCGTCAGCGGCAGCGTGGGGGCAATGGGATGCACCATGGGCGCTGCGGCCGAGCGCGACGGAGCAGCGCCGGCCCACATGCCCATCAGGATGCCCTCGCCCAAGTTGCCCTCGGGCGGGAAGTACTGGCACACATCGGCGCGCAGGGCAATGGGGGCCCAGCAGGCCAGCATCTCCTCGCTGCCCGAGATGTCGCCGGTGGCCAGAATCACGCCCTTGGCGGCATTGAACTGCACGTGACCGCCATCCTCAGCCGTGGCGATCACGCCCGTAATGCCGCTGGCCGCATCTCCCACCAGCTGTTCAGCATGGGTGTTGAAGAACGTCTCGGCGCCATGGGACAGCGCCTCGTCAAGCAGGGTCTCCACAATATGAGATTCAATGAACGTGAAGCTCTCGGTATCGATGACCACGCCCTCATCGGCGCGGCCGAAGGTGATGCCCGTGCGAAATTCCTTGAATTGGTCGTCCAAATTGTCCCAATCGGTCTTCGACGTGTCCGAAATGGCCAAAATAGACGGGATGTCCCGCGCCGCGCACAAAGCAGAGAAATGGTCGAACACCTCGCCCGAGCGCGTGGCCCACGTATGCACCAGCTCGCGGTTCACAGTGCCCTGGGAGAAGTTGAACAGAATACGCGTGGCCACTTCCGGGTCGATCTGGATGCCAGCGTCCTTGTGCACCTGGGTGTTGATAGCCCCGTTGTCGGCACCATGGGCGGTATAGCCCGCCGCCTGCTCGATCACGGCCACCGTGGCACCTGCCGCTGCGGCCGCCTCAGCCGCAGCGCAGCCCGAGGGGCCCGCACCCACGATCACGATATCGAACTCCCGCGTGTCAGCCACATCGGTAATGGGGGCCGGGGCGATCTCCCACGAGTGCTTGCCCGCCGTTTCGGATACCGCACCCGTCTGGCCCAGATCCGCTGCCGGCGCCTCGTCCTTCGCCGCCGGCGCGCATCCCGCCAGCCCCGCCACGCCCGCGGCCGCAGCGCTCACCACAGCGCCCTTCAGAAAGTCTCGACGATTCAGTTCCATGATTCCCTCCTAGAGATGTCTCCCGGCGGCGAGCCCCATGCCCGCTGCCGTGGGGCCAACCTACGCCGACCGAGCGCGACAGCCCAGCCCCATGGCGGGGGAAATATGAAAACGAAGTCATCCCCCATCGGGGGAGGACCTCCTGAAATAGCCTTACGAACAGGTGCTTTACAGAATCGATCGCCGTTCGGCCCAAAGGCGCGCTTCCTCTTCAAGAAGCCGCATCAACTCGTCGCGCGAGTGCACCGACAGCTTCTGGTACAGATGCTTCGTATGGGACTTCACCGTTTCCTGCGACACCACCAGCGCCTCAGCGATCGCAGCGCGGCTCCTTCCCTCGGCCACCAGTGCCCCGATCTCCACCTCACGCGCCGTCAGGCGATGCTCTTCGGCCAACGACGACAGCAGCATCGCCGGCTCCACCGCTAAAGCCCTTGCAGCCGCCACAGAGCGCTTCGCGCGCCCAGCATTGGCGAAGAAGGCCAGGGCTGCCAGCAACAGCACGTACACCGTTCCCAGCGATGCAGGCAACAGCGCCGAAGCGGAAGAGCCCACCGCAGCCACCAAGCCCAAATAACCCAAGCTCCCCAGAGCCTGCCCCGCCTGATTCGCAAACAGACCGACGATGAACCGCCGCGTGCCATCCGCACCTCCCTGGCCGAGAAAGGTGCAGAACAGCCACACCAGTGCTACGAAGAAAACGAATCCCACAGTGTGAATAACGAACGCCACCGGCGCGGATTCACTCGCCAGCAACGCCAGAGCCATAAAGGCGGCCGAGATAACGACCACAGCCCCTTGCAGCAACAAGGTGGGCTTGAGGCGATCTACCAGAAACGACAGCGCCAGCAAGAGGACGCCGCCAACCAGCACCGAGCCAATGAAGAGCTGGTCAGCCGCACTCGCCGTCATATCCAGGTGGTTCATGCCGCGCATCACGCCCGCCGTCAGCCCCACAACCGAAATCAGGCCGAGAAAGCTCTTCAGGGGAAGCCCGCTCGAAGGCAGATCCTCCGTCTCAGGAGCCGGACGAGCATCCCCTTCCGTAGGCGCCTCCTCATCCCGTGCGGCCCGGCGGTACAGCAGCGCCGCCGCGGGCGCTAGGACCGCGGCGGCCACCCAGCGGGCCAAAGGCACCAGGGCCACGGTCACCACCAGGCACAGAAGGGAGCCCAACGTGAAAGCGGCAGCCGTGGCCATGAACGTCGTCTGCGGCGACACGCGGCGCAGCACATCAGCGTAGCTCGCCATCATCAAACCGGTACCGATGCCAAAAAGGGCATTGCCTCCCAGAAAGGCGACGTCGAATCCCGAGCCTTCCCAGGCGACTCGCGCAGCAATCAGGCCGATGCCCGCGGCAGCCAGCAGCCCTGCGACCAGAGCCAAGGCGCTGAACCGAGCCGCGCAGGACCGTCCCAATCCCAGGGCGCAACCGAGCAGCGCCAGCGCGTTGCAGCTCACGCCGACGAGCCAGGTGAGGTCATGACTGAGATCGAGGTTGCCCGCCGGATGGGGCACGGAAAACGAACTCGTCCACAATACGATGAAGTGAAACGCCCAAAAGCAGGTGAGCGATGCTGCCAGCAGGCCATGATCGCCCAAAGGCGTAGCAGCAAAGCGCTCCTTGAGCGTTGGCCGATTCACCGCGGGCAATGCCGAACGCCCCTACGGTCGGGTGCCGGCGACGTCCTCGGCCTCTTCGGCTTCGGCCTCCTCGGCGGCGCAGCGAGCCGTCTCGTGCACGACGAACTCGGCGACCCCTCCCTCGGCCTCAAGCACCTCGCGCACATCATCGACCAGCTCATCGTCCCCCAAACCGAGCACCACGTTGTCGGCCACGTCAGCCGCCTCTTCCCCGGCGGTCTGGCGCACAACGTCGTCCAAAGACGCCGACACGTAGGAAATCCCCTGGCGCTCGGCGGCCTTCGCCTGAATGAACAGGAACAAGAAGCCCACCACGCCGGCCAGAAGCGACGCAGACAGAATACCCACCTTCGCATCGGCGATGAGCAGCGCCTCGGGGAAGGCCAGATTTGCCACGAAGATGGCCATGGTAAATCCCACGCCGCCCAAGATGCCGGCACCGGTCATATGCATCCAGTTCACGTTCTCGGGCAAACTGGCGATCTTCAGCTTCACCGTGAGGAAGCTGAAGATCAGGATGCCGATGGGCTTGCCCAGAAGCAGGCCGAAGAACACCCCGTAGAACACCGGGCTCGAGATCATGGCCAGCACATCGCCGCCGAGGAAGTTGACATCGGCGTTGGTCAGGGCGAACAGCGGCAGCACGGCGAAGTACACCCAGGGGTACAGCATGTGCTCCAGGCGCGTCGCCGGGGGCACCACCTGCTTGGCCACCTTCGAAAGGCGCGAAACGGTGAACATGTAGTCCTTCTGCAGCACCACGGGCTCGGTTTCCACGTAGGCCGCGCGGGCCTCGCGCACCCGGTCGCCCGACCAGGTCATGAACTCGTGCAGGTTCACCCGCGAGCCGGTGGGGATGGTGAAGGCCAAAAGCACGCCGGCGATGGTGGAGTGCACGCCGGACATGAACACGGCGAACCACAAGAGGCAGCCGATGAGCAGGTAGGGCGCCAGCGAGTACACATGGGCCCGATTCAGCATCAGCAGCACCACCAGGACAACCGCGGCCACGCCGAGCCACATGAGCGACGGGCTCTGGCCGTAGAAGATGGCGATGACCAAAATGGCGATGATGTCGTCGGCCACGGCCAGGGTGGACAGGAACACGCGCACGCCGTTGGGCACGCGGCTGCCCAACAGCGCCATGATGCCCAAAGCGAAGGCGATGTCGGTGGCCGTGGGCACGCCCCAGCCGTGAGAGGTCTCGGGATTGGTTGCGTTGAAGATGGAGTAGATAACGATGGGAGCAAGCACGCCGCCGAAGGCCGCGATGATGGGCAGGGCCGCCTGTCGGATGTTCGTCAGCTCGCCCACCGTCATCTCGTACTTGATCTCCAAGCCTACCAGCAGGAAGAACACGGCCATGAAGATGTCGTTGATGATGTGGCCCAGTGACATCTCACCGACAAAAGAGCCCACGCCCACCACCACGTGGGTGTGCCAGAATTCCTCGAAGGGCTCGAAGGCCGGCGAGTTCGCGATGATGAGCGCCACAATGGCCGCCGCCAGCATGATGCCGGCTGCCTTCGTGGACGAGCTGGTGATCTGCACTACTTTCAGCCAACGGCGCTGATGGCCTTGGACTTCGTCGATGAAGATATGATGGGGATCGGGATTCTTTGCCGTCGGCTGCATGCCTACTTCCTCGCTTCTCTACGCTCGCGCCTCTTGATCGCTCAGATAAAAAACCGTTATCTTGCAGCGCTAAATTACTCCCTGAATATTAGCAGACTTGCGTTATGCTTGTTTCTCATGTTGATGAGTGGACATTCACGCTACATCAAACTGGTTCGCACGATGAACCGCGCGCTGCGGGCCGCCCGTCAACATGGAGGTATAAGTCCCGAGTAAAAGAGGTGAAAATCATGACGATCACCGTGTCCGGACGCAAAATGCCCGTCACCGACGCCCTTCGTCAGTACGCCGAGGAGAAGGTGGGCAACGCCATCAAGGCCGTGGACGCCGACACCGTGTCCACGGAAGTTGTCCTGTATACCGAGAAGAATCCGGCCAACCCGCTGCCGGCCATCTGCGAGGTTACCGTTCGCATCAAGGGCCACATCGTGCGTGTGGAGGAGAGCGAAGAGGATATGTACGCCGCCATCGACGTGGCCGCCGCCAAGGTCGCCCGTCAGCTGCGCAAGTACAAGACCCGCGTGCTGGACAAGAAGATCCGCGCCACGGAGCGCATCGTCGACTACGTCCACGAGGACGCCCATCCCGAGAGCGAGCTGGATCTCGACCGCCTCATGGACGAGCTGGCCGAGGACGAGATCGTGCGCCGCAAGGAGACCGAGTTCACGCCCATGACCGAAGATGAGGCGCTCATCCAGATCGATCTGTTGGGCCACGACTTTTTCGCGTACACTGATCGTGACACCAATATGGTGCACATTCTGTACCGCCGCGACGACGGCGGCTACGGTCTACTCACGCAAAAGGAGGACTAGTTCATGGCCACTATCGACACTATCGCCGGTGTTCTCGAGAGCAACCTCGACATCGACCCCGCCACCGTCACCCCCGAGGCAACCTTTGAGTCCCTCGGCATCGACTCGCTGGACATGGTCGAGCTGATCTGCGATCTGGAGGAGGCCTGCGAGGTCGACTTCGGCGAGCCCGAGGGCCTCGTCACCGTGGGCGACCTCGTCACCTACATCGACTCCCTGTAAGTCACCCCGGCTCCCAGGCCGCCAAGCGCCCCCGCAGCGAAAGTTGCGGGGGCGCTTTTCTTGTGGGGGGGGGCAGTCCGAAACCACCCCGCAGGTCAACCGTAGGGGAGGGCTGTAGGAGAGGGCTTTAGCCCTCCCCCTCCGGAAAGACCGCAGGCAGGCGCACCGTGCCCCGGCGCCGCGCCGCAGCGCCACCGCGGCCCGCACTCCCCTTCCCTACTCGGCAGCCGCCACCCGGGCGGCCTCGCGACCGAAGGCCAGGGCCATGCCGATGGAGTAGCCCATGAAGATCTCGGGATAGATGGTGGCGAACCGATTGCCCTGCACGTTACCGGCCAGATACAGCCCGGGAATGACTTCGCCCTCGGTGTTGTAGGCGTGACACCGCTCATCGGACACGATGCCGCACATGGTGACCAAGTCGTCGCCCCGCGTCATGTAGTTGGCGTAGAAGGGCGGCCGCTCCAGGGCGAACAGGCGCGTGGGCGTCTTGCCGAAATCCTCATCGACCCCCTTGCGGCACAGCTCGTTGTAGCGCTCGATCGAGGCGATGGCCGCCTCGCTGTCGATGTCCATCTGGGCGAACAGCTCCTCCAGCGTGTCGGCCTTCCACAGCGTGCCCTCTTCCACGCGCGCCTCCACATCCGCGCGGCGGGTATTGGGCAGCTTGCCGTGGCCGTAGGGCATCCAGGGCAGCTGCTCTTCGAAGGCATCGTCGAACACCATGATGGCCTGGCGGCGCGGCAGCTGACGGATGCGCTCGGCGAACTGCTGGCCCTGCACATCTTCGTTCATGAAGCGCCGGCCACGGGCGTCCAGCATGAGGAAGGGCAGCGTGCCGAACACCGAGGAGTTGGCCGCCTTGGAGAAGTGCGACATGGACGCGCCGAAGTCCTGCACCTTGCCGCCGACCCAGGCCGCCATGCGATGGCCGTCGCCCACGTTGCAGGCCTTCCCCTCGGCGTCGGCCAGGGTGTAGTAGTTCTCCGGACCGAAGCACTCGTAACCCTGATCCAGCACCGCGGACAGGAAGGTGCGCAGCATGGCCTCGTTGTTCATGAAGTCGCCCGTGGCCAGGATGACGCCCTTGGCGGCCGTGGCCTTCACGAAGTTGCCCTCGGCATCGCGGGCGACCACGCCGGTCACGCGTCCGGCCTCGTCGGTCAGCAGCTTCACCGCCGGCGTGTAGGTGCAGTACTCGGCGCCGGCCTCCTGGGCCCGGGCCAGATTCGCTGCCAGAAAGCCGGGGCCCTTCTGCTCGCCGCCCATACGGAAGGAGCCCGGCACGCAGGGCATGTTCTCAGTGCGCGGGTCGTAGTGCTCGGGCAGGGGATACACGGCTTCGGCCAGGGTGAGGGCCGCCTCCCGATCCACCTTGCCGCCGTTCTCGGAGGTGCCGAAGGAGTACTCGCTCTCATCGAGGGCCGAGAAGTACCAGTCCACGGTCTCGCCGTTGATGTCGAGGTAGCGTCTCAGAATGCGCGTGTCGTTGCGGTACAGACAGCCCTCGCTCACGGCGTTCAGGATCAGCGGGCGCATGCCCTCCCAGTGGGCGGCCACGTCGGGATAGCGCTCGGCGTACAGGCTGCTCCCGAAGGCGCAGACCTCGTTGGAGCTGCGGGAGGCGTCGGCCTTGTCGAAGCCGATCACGCGCAGGCCCGCCTCGGCCGCCGTGCGCAGGGCGGCCACCCCGGCCACGCCCAGGCCGCACACCACGATGTCGGCCTCGTACTCGGCCGCAAAGCTCTCGGGCGTGGCGGGCTCCTCGCCCAGCCAGTCGGTCGCGCCCGTGGACGACAGGGTCTCGTCGGCCCCGGCGTCGGCCTCCTTCGCCGGCGCGGGCGCCCCGGCGCAACCGGCGAGCCCCAGCGATGCCACCGCCGCGCCCGCGGCAGCGGCCGCACCGAGGAATCCTCGACGGGTGACGCTCGTCTTCTCGTAGGTAGTCATGGTCCTCCCCTTTCAATCGCCCGGTTTCCCTCGGGGATCCCGGGTGCCGTCAATGCCCCTGCATCTTCGCCCCAACGGGCCAGATGCGCCATCGCCCAAGCGGAGTGAAACGAACGTCAACATCACCCATCCGTGGTGATCGCGACCTCCGCGGGGCGAAACGCCCTGGCCGGCTTGCTATAATGAAACGCCGAGGAGGGAATCGTGGAACGAAATTGGAGTACGCTGTGCCTCTCGCCCGCTTTCTGGGGACGAGGCCTCACCCTGGCATGGAAGGCGCTGCTCGCCCCCTACGTCGTCGACGGTCACCTGGCCTCGCTCATCATCATCGCCACGGCCCTCATCGCGGCATTCTCCTGGAACAGCCGCTTAGTCGTGCGCCATCGCACCGGCCTGCTGCGAGGCATCGCCGTGGCCGGCGCGGCGGGCTCCTTCGCCATCGTGGGCCAGGCCTTTGGCACCCTGCCGGCTGCCGATGCCCTCACCCTGGTAGCCGCCGGCACCAACACCTGCGTCAACCTGCTCATCATCCTGGCATGGAGCCAGGTGTTCGCGCACATGCCCATGGCCTCTACCGGACTCGTTCTGGGCATCTCCTATATCGCGGGCGCCGCATTCTTCTTCCTCTTCCAGCTGCTGCCTGCGCCGGTGCAGGCGGGCTGCGCGCTGCTGCTGGCTCCCGCCAGCATCGGCTGCGTGCAGCTATGCAGCGCCCTGCTCGACCTGGACGAGAGCCGCGCCCGCGCCGAGGAGCGCGATGGCACAGTGACAGGCGACGCGCCGACCGCTCGGGCCGCGCGCGATGGGGCAGCACCGCCTACCGCGGCGGCGCTCTTGCGCTCCTACCCCTGGCGCATGGTGCTCGTCATCGTGTTCTTCGCCTTCGCCGTGGGCATCAACCGCATCCACAGCACCCCGCAGATCGACGTGTTCGGCGCGGGGCTCGCCGGCATCATCATCACGCTGTGCACGGCTCTGGCCGCCGTGAGGGTGAATCCCTTCGTGCTGTACCGGGCCATCATCCCCGTCATGATCGCCGGGCTGCTCATCAGCATTCTGGCCGGCCCCCACAGCCTGCCCGCCCAGATCGCCGCCAACGCCAGCTACGCGTTCTCGCACCTGCTGCTCACGCTGCTGCTCTGCGACAAGGCCTACCGCTTCAACACCCCCATCCTGTTCATCTACGGCATCGGCCGCGCCTGCATGGGCGCCGCCTACCTGCTCGGCGCCCTGTGCGCCGAGGCCTTGGAATCGTGGCTCGCCTTCAATCCGCTTTTCAGCGTGGAGCTGCTCTACGGCATCGTGCTGCTGGGGTCGGTGGTGGCCATCCTGTCGTGGGTCAGCGGGCGGGAATACCTCGAAGCCTTCCAGAACCGCACGCCGGAAAGCCCCGAGGCGCCCGATTCCGAAGTGACGGCTTCGGAGGCGACGGCATCCGAGGAGGCGACCTCCGGGGAGGAACGCGAGTCGGCCCCCTCTCGAAAGGGACCGACCGCCGCACGCACAGCGGATACCCCCGCGCGAGTCCGTAGCGAGATCAGCCGCACCGAGCTGCTGCGCGCCATGATCGAGCGGCGCTGCGGCCAGATCGCCCGCGAGTACCGCCTTTCGAAGCGGGAGAGCGAGATTCTCGTGTTGCTGGCGTGGGGAAAGAGCTCGAAGCGCATCGAGGAGACGCTCTGCCTGTCACCCAACACCGTGAAGACCCACGTGCGCCACATCTACGCGAAACTCGGCATCCACTCCCGCGCCGAACTGGATGCCCTCGTCGACACCCCCGCCAACCGCCCGTAGGGACGCAAGGGCAGCACTGTCTGCGGACGCAAACCTCTCAGAGGCGTTCGAGTCGTAGGTCGGCTATGGCGTACAGGGTGCCGAAAGCCACCGCAACGCCCGATGCACCGGCCCGATCGCGGGCGCGGGCAAGAGCCGATGCGGGGTCAGAAGCAACCTCCGCCTTGATGCCGGCAGCGCGGGCGCAGGCGGCGAGATCCTCGGCGGGCAGAGCGCGGGGGTTGGCGGGCGTATAGGCGATCAGCGCGCGGGCCCAGGGAGCCACCGCGGCCACCATGGCCGGATAGTCCTTATCGGCGAGCACCCCCATGGCGAACACCACGCTCCCGCGCCCAGCCGGGCCCAGCCCATCGGCCAGGGAATCGGCCAGGGCCACGGCACCTTGAGAGTTGTGGCCGCCATCCACGATGGTCAGCGGGGATGCGCCCACCACTTCGAAGCGTCCCGGCCACCGCGCTGCGGCGATGCCCTCTTTCAGGGCTGCATCGGAAATGGCCCAGCCCCGCTCGCGCAGCACGCCCACAGTCTCGATGGCCACGGCAGCATTGGCTGGCTGGTAGCTGCCCAACATCTGCGTTGCGAACATCTCGCCCCGATAGGTGAAGCGCCGTACCGCCGACAGTGCGCTGGAGGCCGCCCCGTCCGCGTCCCCTCCCGCAACTTCGCCAGCAGCCGCAAGTTCGCCCCACGCCGTCCCCTCCAACGGCTCCACCGTCAGCGCGGCGAAGTCGGGCACCACCAGCTCGCAGCCGCGCTCGGCGGCCGCGGCCCGGATCACGGCCATGGCCTCGGGCTCCTGGGGCCAGCTGACCACCGGCGCGCCCGCCTTCACGATGCCGGCCTTCTCCCCCGCGATGGCGGTCAGCGTGTCGCCCAGCAGGTCGGTGTGGTCCAGCCCGATGCGGCAGATCACGCTCGCCTCGGGCGCGTCGATGGCGTTGGTGGCATCCAAGCGGCCGCCCAGGCCCACCTCCATCACCACGATGTCGCAACCCACGGCCCGAAAGTGTTCCAGGGCCACGGCGGCCATCAACTCGAACTCGGTGGGATGGTCCCCCGTCGTGGCCTCCATGGCCTCGGCCACGGGGCGCACCGTCTCCACAGCCCGCGCCAGCTCATCGGCGCTGATGTTCGCCCCGTTCACGCGGATGCGCTCCTCGAAGCAGTACACGAACGGACTCGTGAACAGCCCCACGCGCAGACCCGCCGCCTGCAGCACGCTCGCCAGGTAGGCGCAGGTCGATCCCTTTCCGTTGGTGCCCGCCGCGTGCACGAAGCGCAGATCGTCCTGGGGGCGGCCCAGCCGCTCCAGCAGATCCACCATGCGATCGAGTCCGAGGCGCGAAGCCTGCCAGCGAGGGGTGTTGATCCAAGCAACGGGGTCGAAGGCCATGAGACCGCCTTTCCATCGAGAACGCGCGACCAGCGGCGCGGCCACGCGGCACCGGGCCACAAACGGGTGACAGATGCCGGGGACAAAACGCTCACTGCGCGGCTCATTCTATACTAGAGCGACAGCGGCATCAGTGCCGAGAGGAGGAAATGATGGCCATTGTCTACGAACTGAATCAACCCCATCCCCTCGACGCGCCCAGCACGCGCCCCGATCCCAAGCCGCCGCTCGTGAAGGTGATCACCTCCCACGAATTCGACGCCCTGCCCAACATCTCCCAAGAAGGCCGCAATGGCCTGGCCGCCCTGGAGCCGGCCGAGATGAACTTCGTGGAGCTGTACCCCGCCTTCATCATCGGGTCCTTCGCCGTGCCTGACAAGACCGACCCCACGGCCGACCCCGACCGCATGTCGTTCTACCTGGATGCCGACCGGCTCATCTTCATCGACGACGGCACCGTGGCCACCGATATGCTGCAGAAAGTGGCATCGAGCGGCATCCTCACCAAGGCCACCACCTCGCACTGCCTCTACGCCCTCATGAAGACGCTCATCGCCGACGATTTCACCTGGTTCTCGCTGATGGAAGAGGGCATGGAAAAGGTGGAGGAGGCCATGCTCGACCACACCGAGAACGTGTCGTCCCAGACCATCATGGGCTACCGCCGCGCCGCCATGCGCATGGGCTCGTACTACCAGCAGATCGCCGTCATGGCCGACCTCATAGCCGACAACGAGAACAAGGTGATGAGCCGCGAGGAGGCGCGCGCCTTCAGCCACGTGGCCGCCCACGCGAACCACCTGGCCGACCGCGCCGAAGTGCTGCGCGAGTACAGCCTGCAGCTGCGCGAACTGCACCAGACCCAGATCGATCTCAAGCAGAACTCCACCATGCAGATCCTCACCATCGCCACGGTGATGTTCGCGCCGCTCACCCTGGTCACCGGCTGGTTCGGCATGAACCTCACCGTGCTTCCGGGGCTCGACTGGCCCTACATGTCCATCACCATCATCGTGCTGGCGGCCCTCATGATCACGGTGATGATCCTGTTCTTCAAGAAGAAGAACTGGCTGTAGGATTGCGGCCGCCGGGCGCGGGGCGCCACCGCCCGAGGCTGCTCGCGCGAACGGGCCGCCCCATGCCGCCCGCCGTCTTCTAACCCTTCAGCAGCTCCCCCAGGGTAGTGAAGTCGTTCTCCAGGGCCTCGCGCTTGCTGCCGTCGTAGAGCGCAGCGGCCGGATGGAAGATGGGGAACACCTTGAAGCGGCCGGCCTTCTGCAGGGTGCCATGAAGGCGGGTGATGCCCACGTCGGTCTTCAGGATGAACTTCGTGGCGAAGTTGCCCAGCGTGACGATGAACTCCGGATCGATGGTGCGCGTCTGCTCGCGCAGGTAGGGCGTGCAGGCCTGGATCTCTTCGGGGCGCGGGTCGCGGTTGGAAGGCGGCCGGCACTTCAGCACGTTGGCGATGAACACCTCGTCGCGGGTGAGCCCGGCGATGGCCAGCAGTTCGTTGAGGTACTTCCCCGCCGCGCCCACGAAGGGCTCGCCCTGCAAGTCCTCGTTCTTGCCCGGGGCTTCCCCCACGATGAGCACCCGCGCCTCGGGGTTGCCCACGCCGAACACCGTCTGGGTGCGCCCCTCACACAGGGGGCACCGATGACACTCCGCCACCTCCGCGCGAATCGCATCCAGGGGAATATGGGGCCGCTGTACGTTCATATTACAATCCTCTCTCACAGGTTCGCCCAAGGAAGTCAGCGAGGTTTCGACTGGCGCCTGCATCTGTGCTGAAAGGCGGCTGAGCGTACTTCGTTACGCGAAGGCAAGCCTTGAAGTGCAGAGACAGGTGCCAGTCGGAACCGCAGCATCGAGGCCTCGAATTTAAATATAAATTCGAGGCAGACGAGAGCAGCCGAACCCGATGGCCACCTCATGCTGGATGGTGCCCAGGGTCTCGGCCATGGCGTCGATGGTGACGGCCGCCTCGCCCTGGGAGCCCACGATAACCACCTCGTCGCCGATCTGCGGGTCCAAGTTGTGGCGCTGGCGCAGATTCACCTCGAACATGCACTGGTCCATGCAGATGTTGCCCACCTGATGGAAGCGCTTGCCCCCCAGCAGCACGTCGGTGCGTCCGGAAAGCCCGCGGCGCAGACCGTCGGCGTACCCGATGGGCAGCGTGCACACCTTCACCGCCCCGGGGCTGCGGTAATGCAGCCCGTAGCTGACACCCTCGCCCACGGGCACCGTCTTCACCTCGGTGATGCGAGCCTTCACGGCCATGGCGGGCTTCAGGTCAATGAGCGGGTAGGCCTCGGGGCACGGGTAGAAGCCGTAGAGCGCGATGCCGAGGCGCACCATGTCCAGCTGCACCTCGGGGTAGCGGATGGCCGCCGCCGAGTTCGCCGCGTGTACGATGCCCGGGTTCACCCCCGCGGCGCGCAGGGCGTTCACTGCTTCGGCGAAGCGCTTCACCTGGCGGTCGAAGTCGATGGTGCCGGGGCAGTCGGCCGTGGCAAAGTGCGTGAAGGTACCCTGCAAGTCCAGCGCGCGGTGGAACGAGATCTGCCGCGCGAATTCCACGACCTCGTCGTAGCGCACGCCGATGCGGTTCATGCCCGTGTTCACCTTCAGGTGGAAGGGGGCCGCAAG
Source organism: uncultured Enterorhabdus sp. (assembly GCA_947645965.1). The sequence continues at coordinate 99,631 of CANSES010000001.1, forward strand.
CCCGAAGGCGTCGGCCGCCTCGGCGTAGCGGATGGCGAACTCGGCGCTGTAGACGGAGGGCATGATCTTGTAGGCCAGAAGCAGCGGAATGGCCGAGGCCGGCGGCTCGCCCAAGACGAGCACCGGGGCGTTCACGTAGGCCTCGCGCAGGGCAATGGCCTCGTCCACCGTGGCCACGCCGAGATATTCCGCCCCCGAGTTCAGGGCCGTCTTGGCCACCTGCACGGCGCCGTGACCGTAGGCGTCGGCCTTCACCACGGCCATGAGCCGGCAGCCGGGATTCAGGCGGTGCTTCACCGTGGAGGCGTTGTGGCGAATGGCGTTCAGATCGATCTCCACCCACGACCAGCGGCGATCCACCTCGGAAATGCGGGCCAGCTTATCGGGATCGAAGCGCGGCGGGGCGCCCGCCGGCGTGCCAGCCTCGGCGAACTGCAAGATGTCGGGGGCCGCTGTCGAGCGCGTCGGTGCCGCGCGGCCGGTGAGCGCGCCCGCGGGCACGGGAGACCAGCCGCCGGCCAGGGACTGCTCCTGCTTGCGCGCCGTAAAGGGCGTGTCGTCGTAACGGGAGCTGCGCAGGGCATCGCCCGCCGACACGAAGTTAGGGTCGCGGCGGGAAAAACCCGTGAAACCGTTGGGAAGTTCTGCCATATTCGCTACCTTAGGTCGCTCGTCGTTTCGAGCCACCAGTATAGCGCTTCTTGGGCCCCGCGACCGCCGCCGGCCCTCATCTTCACGGCCCAGAGGTGTGACAGGGGTCGGGTGCTTTGTCACGTCGGCGTGACAGGGGTCGGGTGCTTTGTCACCTTAGCCGCCGGCCCCATCGCTCGCTGGGGCGCTTTCCCCGCCCATCGGTGGGCCGCCCGCGCTTTATCCGAGCTCGCCCCTCGCGGCAGCGGCCGAGAGCTTTTCCGAGAGGATCTTCTGCGTGTCGTGGCCCGCACCGGCCATCATCTTCACGGCGTGGGGCAGCGCCGCCACGATGCCCTCCCAATTCTCGGTGGCCGCCTTGGTGGAACCGGGCAGGTTGATGATGAGCGTGCGGCCCCGCTGGGCGCAGATGGCGCGGGACAGCATGGCGAAGGGAGTGATGGCCAGGCTGTGGACGCGCATGGCCTCGGCGATGCCCGGCACTTCGCGGTCGGCCACGTCGCGGGTGGCCTCCGGCGTCACGTCCCGCAGCGAGAGTCCGCTGCCGCCGCAGGTGAGCACCACGTCGGCGTCGGTATGGTCGCAGGCGTCGATGAGCGCCCCGGCGATAAACGGCCGCTCGTCCATCTCCACGACGCGGCGGATGCACTCCCAGCCCTCGGCCGCGATCAGCTCTTCCAGCTTCTGCCCCGCCTCGTCGGTCTCCAGCGTACGGGTATCAGAGCACGTAATGATAGCGAACTTGATGGTCATGAGATTCCTTTCTTGCTTGACCGGCGGCCGCGAACCCGAACAGCTACAAACAGACTTCTTCCGGCACATCCAGCAGGATGCAGTCTACCATGGTTCCCGCCGGCTGGGGCTCGGTGCCGTCGGGCAGCACGGCCATGCAGTTGGTCTTCTGGATGGGACCGAACAGACCCGAGCTCTGATTCCGCGCCGGCGTCACCTCGAAGGCCCCGTCGGCGCCGCGGGTGAGGGTGCCGCGCAGGAAGATGCGGCGCGGATCGCGGTTCTTCTCGTTCTGGGTGAGGCGCGCCCGTACCACGGGGTGGTCGAGGAAGCGATAGCCCTGCATGGCGCGTAGGGCCGGGCGGATGATCATCTCGAAGCCCACGTAGGCCGCCGCCGGGTTGCCCGGCAGGCCGAAGACCGGCGTGCCGTTCACCAGGCCGAAGGTCTGGGCCTTGCCCGGGCGCATGTTCACCGTGGCCATCATGAGCTCGCCCAGATCCGCCACGACTGGCTTGATGAAGTCGTAGTCGCCGTTGGCCGCGCCGCCCGTGGTCACCACGAAGTCGTACTTCTGCGTGGCCGCATCCACGGCCTCGCGCAGGGCCTCGTAGGTATCCTCCACGATGGGCAGGATATGGGGCACCGCACCGGCTCGCTGGGCGCAGGCGGCCATGGCATAGCTGTTGGAGTTGCGGATCTTGCTGGGCCCGGGCACCTCGGTGGGGGGCACCAGCTCGCTACCCGTGGCGATGATGGCCACCGTGGGGCGCCGATGCACCGGCACCTCCAGCACGCCGCAGCCGGCCAGAAAGCCCACGCCCGCCGCACTGATCACCTCGCCGGCGCTGACGACCACGTCCCCGGCGCGCGCCTCCTCACCCGCGGGGCGCACGTTGGACCCCACCTTCGTCGGCGCCGCGAAGGACACGAGCGATCCCGTGCGGCCGTCGCCCTCCACCACGCCCACGATCTCATATTTCACCACGGCATCGGCGTCATCGGGCAGACAGGCGCCGGTCATGATGCGCACGCACTCCCCTGCCCCGATGCTGCCCTCGAACACATCGCCCGCGCCGATCTCGGCGATCACGCGCAAGGTCGCAGGGGTCTCCTCGGTGGCCGCCTCGATCTCGGCAGCGCGCAGGGCGAAGCCGTCCATGGCCGAATGGACGAAGGGGGACACGTCGATGTCACTCGTCAGATCGGCGGCGGCCACCCGGCCCACGGCTTCCAGCAGCCCCACCGCCTCCACCGCCGTCGGCGCCACGGCCCCGCACACCAGCGCGCGCGCCTCCTCCAACGAGATCATGTCCTTCATTGCCTCCCCTTTCGCAAGGGACGCGCAAAGCCGCGCCCGCGCCGATTCGCTCCACCGTGCCCCGGGCCCAAAGAGCCCCGTACCAGAGAGCGAACTTGATTTCAGTGCTTCGTATTATAGCTATTTGAGAATATATTAAAAGCCTCGTGAGCGGCGTGAAACGCGCTACAATGCGAGCAACCACATTTCAGAGAGGAAGGCCGCCCATGGACTTCGCGCCCACCCCCTACACCGCTCCCGATTTCTCGCTGCCGCATCTGGCCGACGCTCCCGATGCCACCCTCGTACCCGCGCCGAAGGACTTCGTGGCCCCGGAGAACTACCACGCCATGTCCATCTACCCCGAGTACCTGAAGATCAACGGGGAATGGGTGCTCGCCCGCGACTCCCGCATGGACTGCGTGGCCGTGGTGGAAGACGGGGCGGTATTCGTGCGCGAGTTCCGTCACATCCGCGCCGGCGATCTTATCGCCTGCGGGCGCAGCGAGAACGGCGAAGAGGGCATCCTCGTCTACACCGATGGCTTCCGCAGCCCGAACACCGCCAACGACGGGGCGCCCCATCCCGGCGGCCACGACAACTTCGCCTTCCGCCTCGGCCGTTCCCGCGAGACGGCCTTCTCTCGCGACTACGACGAGTTGTACGAGCTTTTGCGCCACGAGCGCGACCACGGCTCCATCGTGTGGGTCATGGGACCGGCCTTCACCTTCAACGGCTTTTCGCGCGACGCCTTCGCCAAGATCGTCGATGCCGGCTACGCCGATGCGGTGTTCGCCGGCAACGCCCTGGCCACCCACGATTTGGAAGGGGCCTATTTTCACACGTCGCTGGGCCAGGACATCGAGACCCAGGAGAACCGCCCCAACGGCCACTACCACCACTTGGATACCATCAACCGCGTGCGCTACTGGGGGTCCATCGAGCGGTTCATCGAAGAGGAGGGCGTGCACGACGGCATCATGGAGGCCCTCGTGCGCAACGGCGTGCCCTACGTGCTCGCCGGCTCCATCCGCGACGACGGTCCGCTGCCCGGCGTGTTCGGCAACGCCTACGATGCCCAGGACGCCATGCGCGACCACATCCGATCGGCCACCACGGTCATCTGCATGGCCACCATGCTGCACACCATCGCCACGGGCAACATGACGCCGAGCTACCGGGTGCTGCCCGACGGCACCATCCGCCCCGTGTACTTCTACTGCGTGGACATCGCGGAGTTCGCCGTGAACAAGCTCGTCGATCGCGGCAGCCTCGCCTCCCGCGGCATCGTCACCAACGTGCAGGACTTCATCGCGAATATCGCCAAGGGTTTGGGGCTTCTGGGGTAGACGAGACCGCGAGACCGTCTCCCCATGCGGGCGGGCTGCCGCCCACCACAGCCGCTGCGCACCCCTACCCCAGCGGGGCGGCGCCGTCGTCTTCCACCAAGCGATCGCGCTCGGCTACGACGCGGTCGATCAGCTCCTGCTGAGAATGCACGTCCAGCTTGCGGTAGATGGCGCGCACGTGGGTCTTTACGGTGTCGGGCGACACGGTGAGGGCGTCGCATATCTCGCGGCGCGTCTTACCCTGCACCAGCAGCTCCATCACCTCGGTCTCGCGCTGCGACACCCCGCGCTCCACGGCCACGAAGCGCACCAGGCCGCTCAGATCCCCCAGATCAAGGCCGCTCTCCCCCGGCACGATAGTGCCCCAGCCGTACTTCATGTTGTTGCCGCTCGACAGGAACAGGGCGCTCGCCAGAAGCAGACAGGCCACCGGGCTGCCGAAGGCAGCCAGCACGCCGAAAGGATCGCTCGCGGCCACCACGCAGGGCAGCACGCCGCCCACGACCGCGCCGAAGAACAGCGCCGCACCGGGGCAGGCCGCCACCCAGGTGGCCGGCAGCCCCATGTTCTTGATCAGGCAGGCACCCAGGCTCCACAGCACCAGATCGAGATAGCAGAAACCCGCACCCAGAAGCGCAATGCCCGCCTCGCCGCCCCATTCCAGCCCCACCAGCAGAAAGCCGGCGGCCACGAAGGGGAAGGCCACCTTGTAGATGAACCGGTTGAAATCCAGCCGCAGAAACACCAGGGTCAAAAACAGCAGCACCGCGCCCACGAACTGCCCCACCAGCACATCCCCCATCACCAAATTCGTGCTGCCCCGATACAGAAACAGCGCTGAGAACATGGCGCCCGCCGCCACACCCTGCACCGCCGAGGTGGCCACGAACTTGGTCGGGAAGGGCAGAGGCGCGCTGCGCCCGTGGTCGAAGTAGCGCAGACGCGGCAGCGCCCGCACCACCGACTGCAGAAGCAGCGCCGTGGCCACCGGCAGCCCGAGGGCCGCCGCGCCCAGCACCACAAACCCGGCCCCGCCCGCGTCGTCGCCCGCCAAAAGGCAGGCTAGCAGGCAGGCCACGCTCGCCACGGTGGACAGGACGCCCTGGTACAAAGTCTGCTGGGTGCCGATCCAGCCGAAAACGCGATCGATCTCCACCCGGAACAGCGCCGCGCCCGCACCAGTCAGCACGCTTGCGCCCGCGAGCAGCAGCCCCTGGGCGGCGACGGGCAGCCCTTCTCCGACGATCCATAGCAGATGCAGCAGGGCCGCCGCGCTCATGAGGGCGGCTACCACGGCCAGCCACCCGTTGCCGCGACGCACCGCGCGGGTCCTGCGGAAGCGCACCGCGATCACCGTGCTGGCAACGGCGTTGCACAGAAGCGGCGCGATCCATGCCGGCAGGCGCAAGACGTCCGCGCCCCAGGGCACCTCCACGGGACGCCCCATGCAGCAGGCGATCATCCACAGAGAGTAGCACGCCATGGCCAGCCCGATGCGCCCGCGACCGAGCGCCGCCTTGCGCAGGCCCCGAATCACCGCGCCGCGCTCGCTGCCGTGGTTGAACAGATTCCGCACTTGCTCGTATGCCATAGCTCCCCTTTCCTCCCTCGTGCTAAGGATAGCGGTTTACGGCGCGCCCGCCCTCACCCCTCGGGGTGAAAACGTCCGAAACGGCTTTTTCCCTGGGATGGGCGACGCGCCCGACGGCCCCGTCGTGCTAGCTTCTCAGCGTACCCGGTGCGGAGGGCACCGGCAGAGCGTAGTCGGGAAACCCGGCGGCAGAGACCGGCGCCGACGACGCTCGAAGCGAACAGAAGGAGAGAACGATGAGCGAGATATCCCCAAACATGGATCGACGCAGCTTCCTCAAGGGAGCCTTCGCCACGGGCGCGGCCGCCACGGTTGCCGCTTCGGGCGCGGTGGCCCTGACCGGTTGCGCCGCCGAGCCGAAGGGCGCGGCGAGCAACAAGATGGCCTCCACGGGCAGCTACGCCTTCGAGACCGCCCCCGACCCCATTCCTGAGAGCGACATCACCGAGACGGTGGATGCCGACATCGTCATTATCGGCGCCGGCTTCTCGGGCCTGTGCTGTGCCCTGGCCGCGGCCGAGAACGGCGCGAGCGTCGTCATGCTGGAGCGCATGGACCACGTGGTGGGCCGCGGCGGCTCCATCTACGCCATGAACTCGAAGCTGACGAAGGAGAAGGGCTACGAGTGCCCCGTGGAGGAGATCGCTCAGCGCTATAAGCGCATGATGGGCTACCACTCCTACCGCGTGGACGGCCGCAAGTGGATGAACCACTTCCACCGCTCGGGCGAGGCCATGGACTGGCTCATCGACCGCATGACCACGGCCAGTTCCGTGGGCGGCAGCGACCTCACCCCGGTCATGGAGCACTGGTACGAGGATCCCGAGGACATCAACGGCGAGTTCCCCGGCACCCACGAGTTCCTGGACGGCCCCAACGGCCTGGGCCCCGACGACAACCCACAGCAGGACGTGTGCGACAACATGGCCGCCTACTGCGCGAAGGCCGGCGTCGATATCCGCTATCTGACCGACGCCCAGCAGCTGCTGAAGGACGGCGAGCGCGTCAGCGGCGTGGTCGCGAAGACCGTGGACGGCTACGTGCAGTTCAACGGCAAGAACGCCGTGGTGCTGGCAACCGGCGACTTCGGCATGGACAAGGACATGCTTGAGAAGTTCATCCCCTGGGCGGCACACCAGACCGAGTTCGGCGGCATCTGGGACGGCTCGGGCCACAAGATGGCCTACTGGGCCGGCGCGGCCATCGACAAGAACGAGACGCCCACGCCCATGATCTTCTGCTTCCAGTGGCGTTCCATCACCCGTCAGGTGCGCGCCTTCCAGGGTCTCATGGTGAACGCCGAGGGACGCCGCTACACCAACGAGGACAACGTCATCTCCCACGGCGCCCTGGCGCTCACCCACGAGATCGGGCACCACGCCTTCGCCATCTGGGACGACGACTACGCCAATGAGCCCCAGTGGCAGAACCACCGCTACGTGGACGGTCCCAAGGTCTTCGAGACCCCCGACGACGTGCGCGCCTACTGGCAGACCACCATCGACGGCCCCGGCACCATCAACATGAACGGCTCGGGCGACATCGAGGTGAAGATGGTGAAGGCCGACACCTTGGAAGAGTTGGTAGAGGCCCTGGAGCTGCCCGCCGAGACGGCCCTGAAGACCATCGAGGACTACAACGGCCACTGCGAGCGCGGCGTCGACGAGGAGTTCGGCAAGCGCAAGGAACTGCTGCTGCCCGTGAAGAAGGGCCCCTTCTACGGCATCAAGTGCACGCCGTGGTTCCTCACCACCACCGGCGGCGTGCGCTGCACCGAGAAGATGGAAGTGATGAACGAGAACAACGAGATCATCGAGGGCCTGTACTGCCTCGGCTCCATGGTGGGCGACATGTACTGCAACTGCTACTCCACCCACTTCCCGGGCCACAACCTGGGCGGCACCTGCCTCACCTTCGGCTACCTCACCGGCCGCCAGCTCGCCGGCGCCGAATAACCCCAGGGCTGCGCGCCCGGGTCCCCCTCCCTGCCCGGGCGCTCCCCTTCGCCGACCGCAAGCGGGACAAGGCGAAAAACCACCGGGGGCAAGGGCAATCCTCGCCGGCTGCCCGAAACCAAAGAAGGCCGCCCCATCAACGGGGCGGCCTTCTTGCTCATGTTACGTGCGAGGCTTTTAGCGCTTGATGTTGTAGAAGGCCTTCATGCCGGCGTAGACGGCCTGGGTCTCCAGCTGCTCCTCGATGCGAATGAGCTGGTTGTACTTCGCTACACGGTCGGAACGGGCCGGGGCGCCGGTCTTGATCTGGCCGGTGTTCAGCGCCACGGACAGATCGGCGATGGTCACGTCCTCGGTCTCGCCGGAACGGTGGCTCATGACGCAGGCGTAGCCGGCCTGCTTGGCCATCTCGATGGCCTCCAGAGTCTCCGTCAGCGAGCCGATCTGGTTCACCTTGATGAGGATGGCGTTGGCGCAGCCCAGCTCGATGCCCTTGGCCAGGCGCTTGGAGTTGGTGACGAACAGATCGTCGCCCACCAGCTGCACGCGGTCGCCGATGCGCTCGGTCAGCTTCTTCCAGCCGTCCCAGTCCTCCTCGGCCATGCCGTCCTCGATGGAGACGATGGGGTACTTGCTCACCAGGGCCTCCCAGTAGTCCACCATCTCGTCGCTCGTGAGCTCGCGGCCCTCGCCGGCCAGCACATACTTGCCGGTCTCGGCGTTGTAGAACTCGGTGGACGCCGGATCCATGGCGAACAGGATGTCGGTACCGGGCTTGTAGCCGGCCGCCTCGCAGGCCTGCATGATGTAGGTCAGGGGCTCCTCGTTGGTCTTCAGGTTGGGGGCAAAGCCGCCCTCGTCGCCCACGCCGCCGCCGAGGCCGGCATCGTGGAGCACCTTCTTCAGGGTGTGGTAGATCTCGGCGCACCAGCGCAGGGCCTCGGCGAAGGTGGCCGCGCCCACGGGCATGATCATGAACTCCTGGAAGTCCACGTTGTTGTCGGCGTGCACGCCGCCGTTCAGGATGTTCATCATGGGCGTGGGCAGAAGGTGCGCGTTGGCGCCGCCCACGTACTTGTACAGGGGCAACTCGGCCGCCTCGGCAGCGGCCTTGGCCACGGCCAGGGACACACCGAGGATGGCGTTGGCGCCCAGGGCGCCCTTGTTCTCGGTACCGTCCAGGGCGATCATGGCCGCATCGATGGCGCGCTGATCGTCGGCCTCGATGCCGATGAGCGCCTCGGCGATCTCGCCGTTCACGTGGGCCACGGCATCCAGGGTGCCCTTGCCCAGGTAGCGGCCCTTGTCGCAGTCGCGCAGTTCCACAGCCTCGAAGGCGCCGGTGGACGCCCCGGAGGGAACCGCCGCGCGGCCGAAGGAACCGTCCTCCAGCACGACCTCCACTTCGACGGTGGGGTTGCCGCGGGAATCGAGGATCTCGCGCCCGTACACATCGATGATGACGCTCATGTAGTGCCTCCTTGTAGATAACGTTGACGCTGTTGTTCAGCGTTTTCCATCATACCACGCGAAAACGCCCCGCGCGGGAACACATCCGCGCGGGGCGCACAAAACCAAGGGCCGCGAGGCCTAGTGGATGCCGGGCCACACCGCCCCGGGATCGGGCGCGGGCACGTCGCGATTCTCGTCGGTGGTGGGAATGACGCCGAACTCCTTCAGCAGCCCGTAGATGTCGGTGTGCTCGATCTCCTTCAGGCCGCGGGACAGCAGCAGCTTCTCCAGCACGTTCATGTTCATGTCCGTGGCCGGACGGCCGTCGCGCAGCAGCACCGTGGCGTTCAGCAGGCAGCGCAAGTCGTACACGCTCCCCCACACCTCGGGCACGCCGCGGTCCACGCCCAGCAGCGTGTACACCGCCTCCATGCCCGTGCGCATGGAGTACTCGGTGGTGAAGATGGTGTCGCGGGGCGTCTCGGCGAACTGGCCGACGAAGGCGAAGTTCACCGCCCCCTCGGGCACCACGAGCGGGCGGTCGCCGTCGGCGCGGGGCATGAAGAAGGCCGTGATGTAGGGCATCATGCAGGGCACCGTGTTGGCGCTCTTCTCGGCCAACTCGTCGATCTGATCCTCGGGCACGCCCAGGTGGTACAGCCATTCCTGGCAGATTTCCTTGCCGGTGCAGTCGCGCATGGGCTTCTTCACGTAGTTGCCATCCACATCGGTGAACAGGCCGTAGAGCCACACGCAGACGGTGCCGGGCTTCTGGTCGCGGAACTGGGGCTGGCGGTTGATGGTCCAGGACAGCAGCCAGTTGGAGTCGCGCACCGACACGATGCCGCCGGTCACCACGCCGCCCGAGAGCGGGTCGCGCTTGCAGATGGCCTCGATATAGGGAACGATCTTGTCGTCCAGCGTGGTCACCGTAGCGCTCTCCCAGTTGCTCTTGGCCGGATCGCCGCAGAACTTCTCGGGGTGCCCGAAGGCCGGCGACTGCGCGGCGATGCGCTTCCACAGGTCCCAACCGTCGCCCGGCGTGAGTTCGGGCGCGTAGCGGGCCGGCGTGTTCTGGCTGCCGAAGGAGGAATGGGCCACCAGGCTGCCCGGCGTGATGAACACCAGATCGTTCTCGGTCAGGGGAATGACCTGCTCGCGGATGGTGGCCGGATCGGGGGCCTCGTCCCCCGGTAGCCCTTCCACCGCCCCGATGGCCTCGGGCTCGTCCTCCACCAGGAAGCGGATCTCGGTGGCCAGCTTGCGGTTGTCATCGCGGGCCTCGTCGCAGGAGAAGCGCACGTCGGTCACATGGGTGTCGTAGCGGAAGTCGACCCCGTGGTCCTTCAGGTAGTTCACCATGGGCAGGATCATGGACTCGTACTGGTTGTAGCGGGTGAAGCGCAGCGCCGAGAAGTCGGGCAGGCCGCCCACGTGGTGCACGAAGCGGGTGATGTAGCGTTTCATCTCCAGGGCCGAGTGCCAGTTCTCGAAGGCGAACATGGTGCGCCAGTACAGCCAGAAGTTCGAGTTCAGCACCTCGTCGGAGAAGTACTCGGTGATAACCTTGTCCTGGAGGTCCTCCTCGGGGGTGAAGAACAGGTTCATAATCTCCATGCAGGCTTTGTCCGACAAATCGAAGCGGTTGTCGGTATGGGCGTCCTGGCCGCGGTTCACCGTGGCGCGGCACAGGGAGTAGTTGGGATCGCGCTTGTTCAGCCAATAGTAGTAGTCCAGCACGCTCACATTCGGGTCCTCGATGGAGGGGATGTCGCGGAACAGGTCCCACATCACCTCGAAGTGGTTATCCATCTCGCGGCCGCCGCGCATGGTGTAGCCCAGACTCGGGTAGTCCCAGCCGTCACAGCCGCCGCCGGCCCGGGGCCCGCGCTCCAGGACATGGATGCGCTCGCCGGCCATCTGTCCGTCGCGCACGAGGAAGCAGGCCGCGGCCAGCCCGGCCAGGCCGGCGCCCACGATATAGGCCGACTTGTCGTCCACGCCCTCAGGTTTCAGAGGGTGGGCGAAGGCTTCGTAGTTGCCACTGGAATAGTACATGGTTCCGTCCTCTCGCATCGGTAACATGGCTTATCCCCATGGTGCGCTGCCGCGGACGGATCGTCGCCGGCAAACCACGGTCGTTGATGGCCCGTTGGGAAGCAGTAACCCTAGGCAGCCCCCGATTTGCTCCCTATAATGGCGAGCCATGGATACTTCGCGACAGAACACACGGGCCCTGCCGGGCTTCGTATACAAACTTATGCTGCTGGGAGCCACCGTTATCTGGGGCTTCGCCTTCGTGGTGATGAAGGACGCCGTGGACGTGCTGCCGCCCGCGCAGCTCATCGGCGTGCGCTTTCTGCTCACGGGCCTGCTCATGGCCGCGCTCTTCCACCGTCGGCTGCGCGACAGCCTGAATGCCGGCTTCCTCGGCGCGGGGCTCGTGCTCGGCGCGGTCACCTTCCTCGCCTTCTGGGTGCAGACGGTGGGACTCGCCGACACCACCCCGGGCAAGAACGCCTTCCTCACAGCCACCTACTGCGTCATCGTGCCCTTCATGCTGTGGGTCGTGGCCCGCAAGCGCCCCACCGTGGCCAACGTGGGCGCGGCGGTGCTGTGCGTGGCGGGCATCGGCCTCGTGTCCGTGGCCGCGGGCAGCCTCACCATCGGCTTCGGCGATCTCATGACCCTGCTGTGCGCCGTGTTCTTCGCGGCCCAGATCATCGCCATCGCCCGCTTCTCCCAAACCTACGACGTGCTGGGGCTCACGGTGTACCAGTTCATCTTCGGCGGCGTGCTGGGCCTTCTGCTGGGAGCGGCCACCGAGCCCTTCCCCGAACTCGCCGCCGTGGCCAACGCCGATTTCCTGCTGAACCTGGCCTACCTCGTGGTGTTCGCCTCGGGGGTGTGCTACATCTTGCAGAACGTGGGCCTCGCCCATGTGCCCGAGGCCCAGGGCTCGCTGTTGCTGTCTTTGGAATCGGTCTTCGGCGTCATCGCCAGCGTGCTGTTCTACGGGGAAGTGGTCACGGGCCGCATGATAGTCGGCTTCGTCCTCATCTTCGCCGCCATCCTCATCAGCGAGCTGGCACCCCAGCGCAAGAAGCGCCCGGTCGTCGAGCCCTCGGCCGCCGCCGAGCTGGAAGAGGAGCCGAGCCCGGCCGCCTAGAAAGCGAAGGCCAGCGCGACGCACAGCCCTGTGCCCACGGCGAGCACAACGGCGTCGCCGGCGGTAAAGCGCGGCTCGTCCAGATGCGTGGGCTTCTTCGCAGCGCCGAAGCAGCGCGCGTCCATGGCGCAGGCCAGACGATCGGCCCGACGGAACAGCCCCACGAACAGCGGCACCATGAGCCCTCCGTAGGCCCGCAGGCGCCCTGCCACACCGCCGCTATCGAAGGCCGCGCCGCGGGCCGCCTGGGCCCGGCGCACCGCCGCCAGCTCCTCGGCGGTCACGGGCATGAAGCGCAGGGCGATGGAGAGCGCCGTAGTCGCGTCGCGCACCGGCAGCCCCAGGCGCCCCAAGGGCGCCAGCAAACGCTGGAGCGCTGCGGTCAGCTCCGTGGCCGTAGACAGCGACACCAGCACGATACTGGCGTACACGAGCAGCAGGATGCGCCCCGTCACCACGATTGCAGCGACCCAACCGAGATTCACGCCGTTGTACAGCAGCAGGAAGGCCGCGATCACGTAGGCGGGCGCCGCCGCACGCAGCACGGATACCAGCGCCAGGTGCCCCGTGGCCCCTACCGCCGCCAACAGCAGCGCCGCGGCGGCCACACCCGCCAGACCGTCTATGAGAAAGAGACAGATCGAATAGGCTACGAGCAGCGCGATCTTCACGCGCCCGTCGAGGGCACGCACCCGAAGCGGAACCGTCCGTCGCTGTTCTGAGAGCCGTATCATGGCGCCCAGTATGACAGAAGCGCGCCGCTGTCAAGGGGACGCCCATCGCCCCATCGGCCACATCCCCGAGCGCGGCCCAGTTTTGTGCAAGTGCATAAGAAAAGCGCCCCTCTTTGAACTGCACCCCAGTTCTTGGACGGGCTAATAAGGACTAAGCCACAAGGGACTGATTCCGGAATTCCTCCGGGGTCAGTCCCTTCAGTTTAACCTGTCTCCTCCTCGTGTTCCAATGGATGACGTAGGCATCCAGATCGCGTTTGAACTCCTCGAAGCTCGCCCATGTGCGGCCTTTGAAGAACTCGTCTTTCATGTGGCCGAACACCTGCTCCGTCGCCCCGTTGTCGATGCAGTTGCCCTTGCGCGACATGCTCTGCACCACTCCGGCCTTCTCCAGGCGACTGCACCATCCTGGCTGCTGGTACTGCCAGCCCATATCGGAGTGCAGGACGGGAGCCGATTCCTTGGGCATTTTCGCCAAGAGCTGGTCGAGCAGCTCTTGCTGCTGGGCCATGTTCGGGTGCAGCGACGTTGACCAGGCGACGATCTCCTTGCTCGCGAAGTCGTAGACGGGGGCGAAGTAGGCCTTGCCCCAAGGTTGCTTGAACTCGGTGACGTCGGTGCCCATCTTCTCCCAGGGACCGGCGGCCCCGAAGTCGCGACCGATGACGTTCTCGAAGGTCTTCCCGACCTTCCCCTTGTACGAGTTGTACCTGCGATAGTCGGTCTCGCGACGTATCCCGCAGCTCATGCCCATCTCGTGCATCATCTTCAGCACGGTCTTGTCGGCGATGACGATTCTCTGCTCGGCACGAAGGCACATGGCTATCTGGCGATGGCCGCATCCGTTGGCGGTGCGCGAGAAGATCTCGCCTACGGCGTCCCAGAGCTCGGGGCGGGTCGGAGCCTTGGGATGGGACAGCGCGTAGTAATAGCTTGACCTGGGAAGCTGGGCGGCTTCCAGCAGATCGGGAAGAGGGTGCAGCCCTGAAAGCTCGCTCACGACCGCCGCTTTCTCGCGGTTCGAGAGCGCTTCTCCGCCTTCAGGGCGATCGATTTTTTTAAGTAGGCGTTCTCGGCCTCGAGCTTCTGGACCCTCCGTTCGAGCTCCTGCTCGCGCGTCATCTTCTCGGGTGCGGCCTTCGCGCCCTTCGGCCTGCCCTTGGGCTTGGGTCTGAGGGCCTCGGGCCCTTCCTCCCGATAGGCCTTCAACCACTTTCGCAAAGGACTGGTCGAAGCGATCCCGAACTTGGCCATGGCCTCGGGCACGGTCATGCCCTCGTCTGCGACCGCCCTGGCGGCGGCCACCTTGGTCTCGAACGAATACGCTGTCTTCTTTGTTCCCATAGCGGCCAGAGCTCCCATACCGACGGACCTGTATGTGTCCAGCCATTTTCTCACGGTTCCTTCGGGGGCGTTGAGTAGATGCGAGATCGCATCGCGCCCGTGCCCTGCCTCGTAAAGCTCGACAGCACGCCGGCGCAGCCCCACATCGTAAAGCGGTCTTCCTGACATAAAGAAGCCTCCCATTTCTCTTGTCCAAGAAATGGGAGGCAGTTCACTTCCGCAAGGGGCGCTTCGCTTTCCCGTTCCAAGAAATCATCCCGCAGACCTCTGGTTAAGGCAGGGGTCGGGCTCGTTGGAGGAGCGGGGAGCCGACGGTGAGTTAGCGGACCGTCGGCGACACGGATCGCGTCGTCGTCGCGATCCCGGGGTTGCTACAGGGTCTCGCCGATGCCGGCCGTGCCGATCTTGGCCTGGTCGAACTCGAAGGCCGTCTCAGCGGCCTCGGCCGCGGCCTGCTCGTCGCCGAGCGCGTCTTCGAACTCCACCGAAGACGTGGCCTCAGCGGCGACTTCCTCTTCGATGCGCTCGAGATCGGCCACAGCGTCCTCGTTCTTCGCGGCCTCGGAATCAACGAACTCCTTCATCAAAGTATCCTTGTCAGTCATGATCCGGCTCCTTTCAATCTGAAAAGATCTTCGTGAACAGATGGTGTAAGAGCAAGATCTCGTGCCCTTGCAAACCGTATTCTATGGGCTGTGCGGCCCGCGGAAAGCTGACTGCGCCGATAGTAATTGAGAAGTTGTACGCGCGTTGCCCGACTGACACCAACTTCGCTCCCACGCAAAAAGAGGCGACCACCTCTCGGTGATCGCCTCCGTATAGAACGATGTCTCTCCGTGCGGCTCATGCGGCTGGCCGCGCCGGAGCGCATCCGAATGGTCTCGGAAGAAGCCTACTTAACGTCGGCCTTCTCCTCCTCGATCTTCTCGGCGTCGACGGTCTCGGCTTCCTTGGCAGCCTCGGCCTCAGCCTTCTCGGCCTCCTCGCGAGCCTCCTCGACGGCCTCGGCCTTCTCGGCGGCGTCCACGGCCTCGATCTGCTCCACGGTGCCGTCGTTCTCGAAGCCCAGATCCTCAGCGAGCTCCTCGGACTTCTCCTCCTTCTTGGCAACCTTCTTGGGGGCAGCCTTCTTCGGAGCGGCCTTCTTGGCCTCGGCGGCCTTGCGCTCGGCCTTGGGCACGCAGGGCTCGGTCACGAGCTCCATGATGACCATGGGAGCGTTGTCGCCCTTGCGGGGACCGAGCTTCATAATGCGGGTATAGCCGCCGGGACGATCCTGGAACATGCCCTGGGAAACCTTCTCGAAGATCTCGCGGACCAGTTCCTTGTCGTTCAGGTAAGCGATGGCCAGACGGCGGGAATGCAGGTCGCCGCGCTTGGCCCAGGTGATGACCTTGTCAACGTCGGGGCGGATCTCCTTGGCGCGAGCCTCCACCGTCTTGATGCGGTCGTTCAGGAACAGAGCGGCAACCAGGCTGCGCTTCATAGCCTTGGTGTGGCTCCAGTCAGTGCCGAGCTTCCGCCCCTTCTTGTTGTGTCTCATATCTCGTGTCTCCTAAAGCTTCAAATTGAGGTCCATGGAAATGAGCTTGTCCTTCACTTCCTCGATGGACTTCGCACCAAAGTTCCGAATGTTCAGCAGGTCGTTCTCGGAGAACTCGACGAGCTGGCGCACGGAGTGGATGCCCGCGCGCTTCAGGCAGTTGTAGGAGCGAACCGACAGGTCCAGATCCTCGATCTGCTTGTCCAACTCGGCGTTGGACTCCTGGCCCTCCGGCGCGAAGATGGACGGGGCCTCGCCCTCTTCCTCCTCGCCCGTGGCGG
>CANSES010000002.1 GCA_947645965.1 uncultured Enterorhabdus sp.
GGTCGCGGTCCATCTCCTTCTCTTTGTCGACGAACACGGCCATGCCGGCGTAGTCCATGGGACTGCCGATACCGTAGATGCACGAGACCGACGCCACCACGATCACATCGCGCCGCGAGAGCAGGGCCGAGGTGGCCGCATGGCGCAGCTTCTCCACCTCCTCGTTGATGGAGGCGTCCTTCTCGATGAAGGTGTCCGAGGCAGGCACATAGGCCTCGGGCTGATAGTAGTCGTAGTAGCTGACGAAGTACACCACGGCGTTGTCGGGGAAGAACTCCTTCAGCTCAGCGGCCAGCTGAGCCGCGAGGGTCTTGTTCGGCGCCATGACCAGCGTGGGCAACTGACACGCCTCGATAGTCTTGGCCATGGTGAAGGTCTTGCCGGAGCCGGTCACGCCCAAAAGCGTCTGATAGCGCAGCCCCTCTTCGATGCCCTTCGCCAGCGCAGCGATGGCCTCGGGCTGGTCGCCCGAGGGCTCGAAGGGGGACACGACCTTGAACGGCGTGCCTGCCAGGCGCACCTCCGGCAGCTTGCCGGCCATTTCCATGCCTTCTATATTGGAAAGATGAGTGGACACGGGCCCCTCCTTCTCAGAATGTCGCTAGAAGGAGCCCAGTCTAGCACGACCCGGGATAATTGAACAGATGTTCGCTTATATCACCCGCGTCTCTCCATTCATGAGGGGTGTACCTCGCAAAACGCAAGCGGCTGAGCCTCGGCGCCCGCAGCACCTGTCCCGCAAACACAGAGAAGGGCCGCGTGCGGACCCTTCTCCAGGGAGGGAGTGGGAGACGGGAAAGGCGGCGGGCACAGGAGCCTATCCCGCGCCACGCAGCCATACAGGCTCCCGCGCTTCTTAGAAGTTGTGGTAGTTCGGCTCGCCGGGGGCACGGGTGTCGCCGTGGCAGTCGCCGCAGCGGGCCATCTCGTTCAGGTTCTGCTTCTCGGATTCGGCACCGGTGGGGGCGGCAGCCTCCCAGGCCTCCTCGGCGGCGGCGTTCTTGCCGGCGAGATGCCCGAAGATGAGAGCCTGGGCCAAACCGCCGTTGTAGTAGAAGCCCTCGCGGGCCGCGAACGAGCCCGTCACGACGCCGGCGGCGTACAGGCCGGGGATGGCCGCGCCGGCCTCGTCCACCACATGGGCGTCCAAATCCACGTCCACGCCGCCGTAGGTGCAGTAGGGCTTCGGGCGGATGTTGATGGCGAAGAAGGGGCCCTGGGCCACCGGCTGGCACCCGTCGAGCAGCTTGCCGAAAGCCTCGTCGGCACCGGCGGCCACTGCGGCGTTGTAGCTCTCGATGGAAGCGCCGGCCACATCGGCGGGAAGGCGCGTGAGCTTCCACAGCTCATCCAAGGTGTCGGCCTGGACCACGCGATTGTTATAGGGGATGATGCCCATGATCATCTCGGCCACTGCCGGCGAGCTATCGAAGACGTACCACGCCTCCTGGCACGGCTGCTGGGCCGTGGCCCGACCGATGAGGTGGTAGCCATCCGACTCGCTCACGAAGCGCTCGCCGGCGTAGTTCAGCAGCACGCCGGGCTGCTGGCTTACGGGCACCTGACCGGGCAGGCCGCCGAAGAAGATGAGCGTGGTGGAGAACTGGCCGGAGTTCGTGGAGGCCTCGTAGGGGTACCAGTGGCAGCCCAGATCGAGCTCGGAGACCGATCCACCGGCGTTGCGCACCATGCGGATGCCGTCGCCGGTCACGCCGTAGCAGCCACCGCCCTGGATGCCGCGGGTCACGGGCAGGTAGCGCTCCATCATGCCGCGGTTCGAGCAGAACGAGCCGGTGGCCACCACGACGGCCTTGGCGGCCTTCACGGCGATGGGGCTGTCGTTCCCGTCGTAGGCCCACACACCCACCACGCGGCCCGCGTCGTTCTTGATGAGGCGGTCGACCTCGGTGCGCAGGCGGATGTCGATACCGAGCGCCTCCGCGGTCTTGTTGAAACCGTCCATGACCGAGCCCTCGGGGCCCTGGGCCATCCAGGAGCGGCCGATGACCGTGTCCCACGTGGGCTGGGGCAGCACGCCCTCGGTCACGGGACTCTCCAGGTCGCAGGTCCACTGGATGCCAACGTTGTTGGTCGTCCACTCGAACATTTCCTCGGACAGTTCGGTCTGTAGCTGGCAGAAGGGAGCCTCGGCGGGCAGCTCGCGGTTCTGCTCGGCGAAGGCGCCGTGGGAATAGCTGTTGGCCATATCTGCCATGTAGCGCTCCACCGACTCGTCGATGCCGGCCGCCTGCTGCTTGGAGATCCAGGGGGCAAGGGCCGCCTGACCGCAGAGCGCCGTGTCGCCGCCGGTCACGCCGCCCTTCTCCAACACGAGCACCGAGCTTCCGGCCTCCTTGGCCGTGCAGGCGGCGGCCATGCCGGCACCACCGGCGCCGACGATCACGATATCGGCTTCCATGTCCCAGGAGCCGGGCATATCGGAGTTGCCGGTAGCGGCCACGGGCGTCTTGTCCTCGCCCTTGGTCTTCGGCGCGCAGCCGGCGGCCGTAGCCAGGGCCAGGGCGCCGAGTGTGGTGGCACCGGCCAGAAAGCCGCGCCGGCTCAGGGCAGTGCGGGCAGTTTCGTTCGCGTTCACAGGATTCCCCTTCCCACGTGTTTCCGTCTTCGACGGCTTAACCTATGGGCCGCATTCTACGCAGGGCACGTCCCTCCTCCCAGATTCGGAAGGAGCGCTTCACGTGTCATCTTGTCAACGCCGCTACCGGGCTTTTCCTCCGTAAAAGAGCCTCCTACGGTACCACGGTCCCGACACACCCGCCGAAAGTACCGCGCTTCTCCACGGACAGCTAGGCCCCCGCGGCTGCCTCTTCACATTCCGGTCCCGCAAAGTACCCGTTCTCGGCGGCGAACACGACGATCTGGGCGCGGTTCTCGCAGCCGAGCTTCGCCAACACGTTGCTCAGGTTGTTCTTCACCGTGCTCTCGGCCAGATCGAGCCGCTCGGCAATGGCCTTGTTGCCGTAGCCTCAGGCCACGAGCGCCACCACATCCCGCTCGCGGTCGGTGAGCCCGCGCTCGCGCGTCGCCTCGACGAAGGACTTCTGCGCGGCAGGCGCTTCCTCGCGCGTGGCGTCGGCCTCGGGAAAAACGCGGAACACCTCGGCCAAGAGGTCTGCCTCCATCATCTTCAGCTGGGTCACCTCGGTGGCGAGCAGCGCGCGGTCGGCCCCCGAGCCCACGAGCGCGTACACCTCGCCGGTCTTCTCGCGCAGCGAGCGCAGGGCCAGGTAGAAGCGCTGGTACACTTCGCCCTCCAGCCGCACGCGCTCCTCGGCGGCAGCCAGCGAGCGCGCCTGGGCGATGAGCCGCTCGTAGTCCTCCATCTGGTAGCGCACCTGCAGCTTCGCCATGTTGTTCTGGGCTCGGCGAAACTCCATCACGAGCGCCAGCAACCGGGCGGGATCCTCCCCGTAGTCCTGCCAGAGCAGCGGCAGGATGCCCTCGTCGGGCAGCAGGGCGCACTCGCAGCTGTCGATGATGTCGGCCATGCCGAACAGCGGCGCATCGGCCAGCTCGGTCACGCGGGGGAAGTACACGCGCCCCGCAGGCGCCGCCGACGGCACCTCGTCCGCATCGCGCGGGTCGCCGTCGGCCAGCATGAGGCGGATGATCTCGCGGAAGGCCACGCTCACCCACTGGCGGCGCTCGTCGGCAGGCAGTGTGTTCAGCGGCGAGAAGCGGTACTTCTTCGACGACACCTCCAGGCACACGGCCACCAACTCATCGAAGTGCCGCTCGTAGAAGCTCGCCAGCTCGCGGGTCGCATCGAAGGCCATGGGATTCCTCTCAATCGCAGGGGGAAGGAGCGCCCGTCGGACGCCGTCGGTGCCCCATTGTCCCACGGAAGGCGGCCCGCGTCCACGCTCGCCGGCGATCGGCGGCAACGCGAACGCCCCCCTTCCGGCCGCCGTTCGCACTCCGCCGTCGCACCGGGGCGGCGCCCCCGCCCCCCCCCTTGCCGTTCCCGTGCCTTGCCCTCCCCACCTCACCTTCCCCCTCTCTTCCGCGAAAACCGGCCTTTCCGCTCATCGGCGATGCTATACTTCGCAATCGTCATCGGCGGAGCGTGAAGGAGGCGGCTGTGGCGAATCTGAGGAATGTGGTTCCTGGCATCGGGGTGTGCGCGGTCATTGCGCTGCCCTGCTGGTTTCTCGGCGAGGCCCTGCCCGTGGTGGGCGGCCCGATATTCGCCATCCTCGCGGGCATGGCCATCGCCCTTGCCTGGAAGCAGCCGAGCCGCGGCGCGGTGCAGGACGGCATCGCCTTCACGGCCAAGAAGGTGCTACAGTACGCCGTCATCCTGCTCGGCTTCGGGCTGAACCTGGCCCAAATCGCCGCCGTGGGCGCCGAGAGCTTGCCCATCATAGCCTCCACCATCGCCACGGCGCTCATCGTGGGCTACATCCTGTACAAGGTGCTGCGCATGGACTCGGCCATCGCCACGCTCATCGCCGTGGGCTCTTCCATCTGCGGCGGCAGCGCCATCGCGGCCACAGCTCCGGTCATCCGCGCCAAAGATGAGCAGGTGGCCCAGGCCATCTCGGTCATCTTCCTGTTCAACGTCATCGCGGCGCTTATCTTCCCCACCTTGGGAAGCGCGCTCGGCATGTCCAACGAGGGCTTCGGCCTGTTCGCCGGCACTGCCGTGAACGACACCTCCTCGGTCACCGCCGCCGCGGCCGCCTGGGACGGCATGCACCCGGGCGCCAACGCGCTCGACGACGCCACCATCGTGAAACTCACACGCACGCTCGCCATCATCCCCATCACGCTCGTGCTGGCCATCGTCATGGCGCGCAAGGAGAACGCAGCGGGCAACGGCGCGGCTGCGGGCGGGTGCGGCACTGACGACCTGGCAGCGAGCGCCCCCGCCGACAACGCCGCCCCTACCGGAACGAAGCTCCTCGGCGGCTTCTCGCTGAAGCGCGCCTTCCCCACCTTCATCCTGCTCTTCCTGGCGGCCTCGATCATCACCACGATTGCCGTCGCCGCCGGCGCCGATGTGGCCGCCTTCGCGCCCCTGAAGACCTTGAGCAAGTTCTTCATTATCATGGCCATGGCCGCCATCGGGCTCAACACCGACCTCGTGAAGCTGGTGCGAAGCGGCTCCAAGCCCATCCTCATGGGACTTATCTGCTGGATCTGCATCGCCGCCGCCAGCTTGGGGATGCAGCATGTATTGGGATTGTGGTGACGTGCGGTATCTTCCCGAAACCTTTCGATGTTATAACGTGTTATAATATTTCTGTCGAAAGGAGCGCACCATGGCAACTGCAACACTCACGAAGGTCGGGAACAGCATGGCCGTCCTTCTTCCGAAAACGCTTCGACAAGAAGCCGGCATCGAGCAGGGCGCATCCCTCCGTATTGCCTCTCCAAGAAAAGGCGTAGTGGTTATAACATCGCTGCTCCAAGAAGACGAGGATCGTCGTACGCAGTTGAAGCGAGCCGAAGCGCGCATTGCCGCGCGACGCAAAAAGACGAAGCCCTGGCCCGAGGGGGTCACGGCAGACGATCTCATCGCCGAAGCAAGGGAGGGGCGCTATCGTGACTTCCTTGCTCTTTGACGCCAATGCCCTCATCTACTGGGTCCACCCCGATTCCGGCCGCCACGATGAAATATCGTGCCTTATGGACGAGGTGTTTCTCAATCAGGGCTCTCTGTACGCCCTCTCCTCATCATTGAACGAGGTCTATTACGTCCTGCATCGCCATTACATGGAAGAGACCGAGGCCCGGGAATCTATACGAGACATCGCCGAGACGTTCGATCTTATCGATCTCACGGGTCTTTTCGTATTCGAATCCATCGATTCCGATGAACCCGACTATGAAGACGGCCTCATTCGCGCTGCCGCCGAGGCCCTGCAGGTTGACGCCATCATCAGCTACGACAAAGCCGCTTTCAAGTCATCTTTTGTTTCGAAAATGACCGCCGCAGAAGCCCTCGAGGCCTTCTTCTAAACACAGAGAGATCCCGGAGATTGACACCCTCGGGATCTCTCGCTCATTTCTTAATATAAATCTTGGTCCGCTAGATCGTCTTCTGGTACTCGTTCCACCAAGCCAGCACCTCGTTGCGCAGCTCCTCGGGGGTGCCGTCGTTGTTGAACACCACGTCCGACGCCTCGATGCGATCGGCATCGGTGATCTGGCGGGCAATGCGGGCGCGCACATCCTCCTCGGTAAAGCCCGAGGCCACGGCGCGCTCGATGCGCACCTCCAGCGGCGCCAGCACGGCCATGACCACGTCAGCCCCGTAGGCCAGCGACTGCTGGCGGTTGCGGAACACCGAGTACTCCACCACCACGGCCGGCTTCCCCTCGCGCTCGAACTCGTCGATGAGGTCGGTGTAGCGCTCCTCGATGCGCGGCATGGTGATGCAGTTCAGCTTGCGCGTGGCCGCCGGGCTCGCGAAGGCCACCGCGGCCAGCTGAGCGCGCACCACTTCCCCGCTCTCATCGAAGATGCCGTCGCCGAAGGCGCCGCGCAGGTCGTCCTTCACCGTATCCCACGTGAGCACCTCGTGACCCACCTGATCGAGATCGATCCACGCCAGGCCCTCGTCGGTCAGCGCCTTGCGCGCCGTGGACTTGCCGGCGCCCATGCCGCCGATCAGAAACAGCTTCTTCATGTCATACCTCCCCTTCCGGGTTTTCGGATTCGCTGGCTTCATGATACACGAAAACAAACGGGCCGCCCCGAGGGACGGCCCGTCATATTCGCGCTTGTGCGGAAAAGCTACTCGGCGTCGGTGGTCTCTACCTCGACGACCTCGGCCTCGGCGGGCTCGGCGTCCTTCTTGCGCTTGGCCGGCTTCTCCTCGGCCTGCACGGACTCGTCCACGTCGATCTCGAAGCCCAGCTCCTCGGCGGCGGCCTTCATGGACAGGGAGATGCGGCGACGGTCGGGGTTGATCTCCATGACCTTCACCTTCACATCGTCGCCCGCGTGCACGACCTGCGCCGGGGTGTCGATGTGGCGGCCGGCCATCTCGGAGATGTGCACCAGGCCCTCGATGGAATCGCCCAGCTCGACGAAGGCACCGAAGGGAACGATCTTGGTGACCTTGCCGTCGACGATGGTGCCCACGGGGTAGTTCTCCACCAGCTTGATCCACGGATCGGGCGTGGTCTGCTTGAGACCGAGGGAGATGCGCTCACGCTGCAGATCGACGTCGAGCACCTCAACCTCCACCTCGTCGCCCACCTTGACGACCTCGGAGGGATGGTTGACGTGGTTCCAGGACAGCTCGGAGATGTGCACCAGGCCGTCGATGCCGCCCAGGTCCACGAAGGCACCGAAGTCCACGATGGAGGACACGTTGCCCTTGAGACGCATGCCCTTCGACAGCTTGGAGAGGATCTCGGCGCGCTCGTTCTTGCGGCCCTCCTCCAGCAGCACGCGGCGGGACAGCACGACGTTGTTGCGGTTGCGGTCCATCTCGATGACGCGGGCCTCGATCTCGGTGCCCAGGTACATGTCCAGATCCTTCACGCGGCGCAGGTCCACGAGAGAGGCAGGCAGGAAGCCGCGCAGGCCGATGTCGAGGATGAGGCCGCCCTTGACGACTTCGATGACCTCGCCGGTGACCACTTCGCCGGCCTTGAACTTCTCCTCCACGGAAATCCAGGCACGCTCGTACTCGGCGCGCTTCTTGGAGAGGATGAGGCGACCGTCCTTGTCCTCCTTCTGGAGAACGAGGGCCTCGATCTTGTCGCCCAGGCTCACGATGTCGGACGGATCGGCATCCTTGCGGATGGACAGCTCGCGGGAGGGGATGACGCCCTCGCTCTTGAAGCCGATGTCCACGAGCACCTCATCGTGCTCCAGCTTGACGACGGTGCCGTCGACGAGATCGCCCTCGTCGAAGTCGGTCAGCGTGCCGTCGATCATCTCGTTCATCTGCTCGTCGGAGATGTCGGAGAAGTCGATCACAGACGTGTTCTTGATTTCGGTCAAAACGGACCCCTTTCAAAAACTAAATCGGGGACCCTTCGTCATGATGGTTGATACTTACCATGTTCGCTTGCAGAAGCAAGAGATCGCTGTACAACAAACATGTCTCGGGGGCCAACAGTTACTTGCACCTGCCCGTTTGGGCAAGCTCGCCCAGTATAACACTGGGGCCGCGCGAAACGTTGTGGATTTTCCCGCGAGGCGGCGTTTTTTCCGCCCTCGACCAAACGTCCACAGAACCGACGCCCCGCCGCCGGCGCGCGCGAAGCCCGGCTGGCCAGAACACGGCCCGCACCGCACCCCCCCTCGCCTCTCGCCGCTGACGCGCCAAGTCGCCTCTTGGAATATCGCCTGACCCCACCGGTCACCGTTGCGCTAGAATAGGAAGGTACGTTTCATCGGATCGGTTTCATCGAGATAAGGCCCCGGTATGGAATTGACGCTTTCGATGTTCCTCTCGCAGGCGGGCGACCACCCCGTTCTGCTCGGCATTCTGGCACTGGTCATCGGCGTGACCATCATCTCGGGCGCCACCGACGCCCCCAACGCCATCGCCTCGGCGGTCTCCACCCGCTGTCTCTCGCCCACCGCCGCCCTTATCCTGGCGGCCGTCTTCAACTTCGTGGGGCTCGTGGGCATGACCTACATCTCCACGGCCGTAGCCCATACTATGTTCAACATGGTGGACTTCTCCGGCAACACCCACCAAGCCCTCCTCGCGCTCATCGCCGCCATGATCGGCTCCATCAGCTGGGGCGCGATCTGCTGGTTCTGGGGCATTCCCGCCAGCAAGTCCCACTCGCTCATCGCCGGCGTCACCGGCGGCGCCATCGCGCTGAACGGGCTGGCGGGCGTGGTGCTCTCGGAATGGATGCTCGTCATCTACGGCATGATCTTCTCGCTGGTGGGCGGCTTCATCCTCGGCATTCTGACCACGCGGCTCATCGAGCGCTGCTTCAACTGCGTCGATCGGCGGCGCGGCGACAAGGTCTGCGTCGTCCTCCAGGACATCTGCGCCTGCGCCCTGTCGTTCCTCCACGGGGCCCAGGACGGCCAGAAGTTCATGTCCATCGGCCTTCTCGGCATCGCGCTCGCCTTCGGCATGGAGACGAGCGGCAGCACCGACTTCCCCCTGTGGCTCATGATCATCTGCTCGCTGGCCATGTCGCTGGGCACCCTGCTCGGCGGCAAGCGCATCATCAAGTCGGTGGCCATGGACATGGTCTCCATGGAGAAGTACCAGGGCGTGGCCGCCTCGGCCTCCACGGTGATCACGCTGTTCGTAGCCTCCATGACCGGTATGCCCGTCTCCACCTCCCACTGCTCCACCGCCTCCATCATGGGCGTGGGCGCCTCGCGCAGCTTCAAGCGCGTGAACTGGGGCGTGGCCCGGCGCATGGTGCGGGCGTGGCTGCTCACCTTCCCCTGCTGCGGCTTCATCGGCTGGGCGCTCGCCAAGCTGTTCATGATGTTCTAAACGATGCCCTCAACAAGGAAAGCGGGGAAGGCGCGCTTCCCCGCTTTCATCGACGTATCGCGATGGCGGCCCCGCTGGTTCGCAGCCCGGGCTCCTCTGCCCTACTCGGCCGTCTGGGCCGCCTGGGCCTCGCGCAGGGCGCGCACCATCTGATCGGCGCAGGACGTGGATCGGCGCCCGCAGGTGTTGCCCTCCAGAAGGGCCGCCACCTCGTCCACCGTCATGCCGGCCACCAGCTTCGACACCGCCTTCAGGTTGCCGTCGCAGCCGCCGGTGAACTGCACGCTTTCCACCGTGTCGCCATCCAGGTCCACATCGATCTGGCGCGAGCACACACCGCGGGGAATATAGGTATGCATGGGAGGTTCCTTTCTCTCGTGTATCGCGAGAGATTGTAGCACGGACGCTCCTACACCGCCGCCGCGCCCCGCTCGCCGGTACGGATGCGCACCACCTCTTCGACCGGCGTCACGAAGATCTTCCCGTCGCCCACCTCCCCGGTGCGCGCCGCGGCCACGATCACCGCAATGAGATCGTCCACCTCCCTGTCTTCTACCACCACTTCGAACTTCACCTTCGGCACCATGTTCAGCAGCACCTCGGTGCCGCGCACGTACTCGCTCCAGCCGTGCTGGGCGCCGCAGCCGTGCACCTGGGAAATGGTCATGCCCGTCACGTTCGTCGCAAACAGGGCCTCCTTCAGCGGCTCCATCTTCTCGGGCCGCACAATGGCCGTTACTCGTTTCATAACCGCGCTCCTTCCCTAATCCAATCCCAGATACGCCGGGTAGGCCGATTCGCCGTGAACGGCCACGTCCAAACCGGCCGCCTCGTCGGCGGCGCTCACCCGCAAACTGCCCTTGAAGCAGGCCCGCACGATGAGCGCGAGCACGCCATCGGCCACGACCACGAAAGCCACCGTCACCAGAATGCCCAGTACCTGGGCGCCCAGCAGGCCCCAGTCCCCCGTGTAGAGCAGGCCGCCCTGATCGGTCCAGGACAGTTCCGGCACGCAGAACAGGCCCGTGAGGATGCCGCCCACGATGCCGCCGATGCCGTGGCAGCCGAACGCGTCCAGCGCGTCATCGTAGCCAAAACGGCGCTTGGCCCGCGAGATGGCCGCGTACACGATGGGGCTCACCATAAGTCCCATGACGAGCGCCGCCCAGGGCTCCACGAACCCCGCCGCCGGCGTAATGGCCACGAGCCCCGCCACCAGCCCTGTGGCCGCGCCAACGAGCGTGCACTTGCCCACCGTAACGCGCTCGGTGACCATCCAGGACAGCACGCCCGCAGCGCTGGCCGCCGCGGTGTTCAGCAGCGCGAGGGCCGCCACGCCGTCGGCGGCAAACGCACTGCCGGCATTGAACCCGAACCAGCCGAACCACAGCAGCGCCGCGCCCAGGGCCACGAAGGGCACGTTGTGGGGCCGGTAGGACAACACGGAGAACCCCTTGCGGCGGCCCAGCATCAGGCACAGGATCAGCCCCGTGAGACCCGAGGAGATGTGCACCACATCGCCCCCGGCGAAGTCCAGCGCCCCGATCATCTCACCGATGAGCGAGCCCTCGCCGCCCCACACCATGTGGGCGAGCGGCGCGTACACCACGACTACCCACAGAGCCACGAAAGCGCACACGGCCCCGAACTTCATGCGGCCGGCCACCGCGCCCGTGATGATGGCGCAGGTGATCATGGCGAAGGCCATCTGGAACACGATGTCGACAACAGCCGGATAGGCCGCCCCCAGGGCGGGATCGACCGCCAGGGCGCCCTGGCTCAGCAGCACCGATGCCGCGGTCGGCGCGCCTTCGGCCTCTGCGACCATATCGCGTGCGACGCTCAAGCACCCGATCTGGTCGAAGCCGCCGAAGAAGGGCAGCGACCCGTCGCCGCCGTAGGCGAACGACCAGCCGCACGCCACCCAGGCCACCCCGGCGATACCCAGGGCGCCGAACACCATCACCATGGTGTTCACCACGTTCTTGCGCCGCGAGAGCCCTCCGTAGAAGAACGCCAGACCCGGGGTCATGAGCAGCACCAGCATGGTGCACAGCAGCATGAACCCGGTCGAACCCGTATCAATCATAGCCATCGACCTCCTTGGTGCGGACCCCGCGCCCGCGTGCATCGGAAACGCCTTCGATTCTTCCACGGCAAAAGTGCACTCCTAAGGTCGCCAATGATTGTTAACCCCCTCTCAAAGGAGTGTTAACGCAGGCGACCTTTCCCCGCCATGGATCGGAAACATTGCGTCGCGCAACCCGCGGTGGCGGCCATTGGCCTACAATAGGGGTGAGAAGCCGCCACGAGGAAGGAGCTCCATGGACATCGCTTTCCGCCAGATCGAGCGCGACGAGGAAGTAGAGGCCCTCGCGCACATGGCCCACCATATTTGGAACGAGTACTGGCCAGCGCTGATCGGCCAGGCCCAGACCGATTACATGGTCGAGAAGTTCCAGAGCCTGAACGCCTTCCGCACCGACATCGCCGACAATGGCTATGAGTACTGGTTCATCATGGACGACGAGGGCGACAAGCCCCGCATCATCGGGTACACCGGCGGACACACCGAATCCGAGACGAACCGGTTCTTCATCTCGAAGATCTACCTGCTGAAGGAGCATCGCGGCCGGGGCATCGCCGCCGCCGTCACCCGCTTCTACAAGCAGCTGTGCCGAGACCGGGGTCTGGCGGCGATGTACCTTACGGTGAACAAGCAGAACCAGATGGCCATCCGCGCCTACGAGAAGCAGGGCTTCGTCACCATCGACGCCGTGGAGACCGATATCGGCGAGGGCTTCGTCATGGACGACTTCATCATGGAGAATCCGCTGGCCTAAGGGGAGAGGCGGGACCGAACCCGCTCTCACACACCCCCGCCCGCAACGCAAAAGCGCCCCGCGATCCGATGGTCGCGGGGCGCTTCTCGTGCTGAAGCCGTTAGGCCAGGGCCTCTCGCACCGTGGCGGCGATGCCCTCGCCATCCAGGCCGAGATCGGCGAACAGCTGGCTGACGGGGCCCTGGGTCACGAAGGCATCGGGGATGCCCAGCGTGATCGCCCGCGCCTGGCTGCGCTGGCGGGCCAGCACCTCCAGCACACCCTGGCCCGCGCCGCCGGCAATGACGCCCTCTTCCACGGTCACCACCGTGCCCGTGGCCGCCGCGGCGGCAATGGCTTCCTCGTCCAGGGGCTTCACCCAGCGCATGTCCACCACGCGGGCGTTAATGCCCTCGGCAGCCAAGAGATCGGCCGCCGCCCGGGCCTGACCCACCATGCGGCCGAAGGCCAAAAGCGCCACATCGTCGCCCTCGCGCACCACGCGGGCCTTGCCCTCAACGAGCATCTCGGGTCGCTCGGGCAACGGGGCACCGGCCCCTTCCCCGCGCGGGTAGCGCAGGGCCACCGGACCGGGCAGGGCCAAGGCCGTGTGCAGGGCGTGGACCAGCTCCGCCTCGTCGGAGGGGGCCAGCGCCCGCATATGGGGCACCATGCGCGTGTACACCATGTCGAAGGTGCCGTGGTGGGTGGGGCCGTCGTCACCCACGAGCCCCGCGCGGTCCAGGGCGAACACCACGTTGGCCTCGGCCAGGGACACGTCGATGATCATCTGGTCCACGGCCCGCTGCATGAAGGTGGAGTACAGGGCCACCACGGGCTTCTTGCCGCCAAAGGCCAGACCCGCGGCCATGCCCACGGCCTGCTCCTCGGCGATGCCCACGTCCACGAAGCGGGCGGGAAACTCGCTCGCGAAGGTCTTCAGGCCGGTGCCGCCGGTCATGGCCGCCGTGATGGCCACCACGTTCTCGTCGTGGGCCGCCTCGTCGGCGAGCGCGGCGCCGAACACCTCGGTGTAGGTGGGATGGGCCGCGCGACCCTTGCGCGCCGCGCCCGTGGCGATGTCGTAGGGGCCGGTGCCGTGGAAGCGTTCCGGGTCGCGGCGGGCTGGCTCATAACCCTCGCCCTTCCGCGTGACCACGTGCACGAGGGCCGGGCCGTCCATCTCCAGCACGAGCGACAGGATGTCGCGCAGCTCGGCGATGTTGTGGCCATCGACGGGATGGGTGCACACGATGCCCAAGGCCTCGAAGATCATAGAGTGCGGAATCACCATCTGCTTGAAGGATTCCTTCATGTTGCGCCCGAAGCTGAGCACGCCGCGGGTGACCGGGCCGCCGGCCTCCATGGCCTCCTGCAGGCTCTCGCGGGCCTCGCGGTAGTGGTTGTTGGCCCGGATGTTGCCCAGATGCTTCATGAGGGCGCCCACGTTACGCGAGATGGACATCTCGTTGTCGTTCAAGATGATCACCAGGGGCAGCTGCTCGTTGCCCATGTAGTTCAGCGCCTCGAAGGCCATGCCGCCGGCCAGCGACGCATCGCCGATGAGCGCCACCACCTTCTCGTCGGTGCCCTTCAGCTGCCGGGCCTTGGCCAGGCCCGTGGCGATGGACAGCGAGTCGGAGGCGTGACCGGAGAAGTGCACGTCGAAGGGGCTTTCCGTGGGCTTGGTGAAGCCCGAGATGCCCCCGTAGGTGCGCAGGCTCTTGAAGGCCTCGCGCCTCCCGGTGAGCAGCTTGTGGGCGTAGGACTGGTGCCCCACGTCGAAGACCACGCGATCTCGGGGCATGGTCAGCAGGCTCTCCAGAGCCACGATGATATCCACCGCGCCGAGCGACGAGGCCACGTGTCCCCCGGTGACCGAGGTGGTGGCCACGATCTCCTGGCGAATCTCGTGGGCGAGAATGGCCAGCTCATCGTTGGTGAGCACCTTCAGGTCGGCGGGGGATGCGATAACGTCGAGAATGCGCGGGGTGTCCATAGGGATCTCCTTAGGCCGAGGCGTTCTCGTCGGTCGGAGCGGCGGGGATCGAGGACTCTTCCTCGGTCGCGGCGGGCGAGCTGAAGCTCGCCCCTACGGGGGCGGCCTCCTCAGCGGCGGCGTCGGCGTCGGCGGTGCCAGCCTCGGCAGCGCCCTCAGCCGCCCCATCGGCGGTCGGCTCGGCGGCACCGAGGTAGGCGTCGATGTCCTGCTCGGACAAATCGCAGGCGGAAAGGCCCAGTTTCACCGCTTCCTCGTAGAGCTTGAGCGCATCGTCTAAGGAGATGTCCTCGGAGGACACCTCATCGACGATCTGCGACAGACGGGTCTGCACGTCCTCGAAGTTGCGCCCCATCTCATCGGCCATGGGCCTACACCCCCACCTGCACGCAGGCAGCAGCGCCCGAGGCGCCCACGACAGCGCCCACCGGCTCGACCGCGGCCGCGCCCTCGGCGCCCGCAATGCCAGCAGCCTCCTCGGTAGCCGCGGGCTCGTCACCCATGGAGCGGGCGATGCGGCCCAGCACGCCGTTCACGAAGCGCGGAGAATCCTCCTCGCCGCCGAAGTCCTTCGCCAGTTCCACCGCCTCGTTGATGGATACCGACACCGGCACATCGTCGCAGTGGTACATCTCGTAGATGGCCAGACGCAGGATGGAGCGGTCCACGATGGGCATGCGCGAGAGCGCCCAGTTCTCGGACGCGCCCGCCAAGCGCTCGTCGATCTCGGTCTGATGCGCCTCCACACCGCGGATGAGCGTGAGGGCGTAGTCGGTCAGGGCCCCTTCGCAGATGCGGCCGAATTCGCTGGCCACCTCCTCGTCGGTAGCCGGGGCCAGCTCGGTGGCCACCAGGCACAATCCCTCGTCCAGCAGCTTAGAGGGCGACTCGCCCTTCAGCTCGCTCGTATAGAGGACCTGGACCGCGCAGGCGCGGTCGCGGGTCCGCTCGTGTTTTCTCGAAGCCATAGAAGCGCGCCGCCTAAGACTTGAACTGGATGCCGTCGATGTACACGTCCACCGCCGACACGTCCACGCCGGCCTGGGTGGCCAACGACTCGGCGATGGCGCTGCGCAGGGCAGCGGCCAGCTCGGGCAGCACGTAGCCGTAGTACACCTCTACGTGCACGGCCACGTACAGCTTGCCGTCGTCGCCCATCTTCGTCTCGATGCCCGAGGTAGAGGGCTTGCTCACCAGCATCGAGCGGATGCCGCTGGCGGCGAAGTTGCCCAGCGATGCCACGCCGTCCACTTCGCTGGCCGCCACGGAGATGATGGTCTCCATGACGCCCGGGGCGATGGACAGGCCCTCGACGTTCATTTCATTGGTCATAATACGTCTCCCATCTGGGTTTCGATGAAGTCCGTGGTGGCTTCGCCGGCGAGGAACACCTCGTTTTCCAGCACGCGCTGGTGGAACGGGATGGTGGTCGCGATGCCCTCGATGACGAACTCGTCCAGGGCGCGGCGGGCGCGGGCCACGGCTTCTTCGCGGTCCTGCCCATGTACGATAACCTTTGCCACCAGAGAATCATAGTGCGGAGAGATTTTAGCACCAGGCCGTAAATAGGTCTCCACGCGCACGCCCGGGCCCGTCGGGGGCTCGAAGCGCGTCACCGTGCCCGGGCAGGGGCGGAAGCCGTGGGCCGGGTCCTCGGCGTTGATGCGCAGCTCGATGGCATGGCCCAAAGGCGTGAAGGGCGCCCGCGGGGCGCAGCTCATGGGCTCGCCGGCGGCGATGCGCAGCTGCTCCTTGATGATGTCGGTGCCGGTGATCTCCTCGGTCACGGGGTGCTCCACCTGCACGCGGGTGTTCATCTCCATGAAGTAGAACTCGCCGCGCTCGTCGAGCAGAAACTCGATGGTGCCGGCGTTCTTGTAGTCCACGGCGCGCACGGCCTTCAGGGCCGCCACGCCCATGGCGCGGCGCAGCTCGTCGGTCAGCGCCGGCGAGGGAGCCTCTTCCAACAGCTTCTGATGGCGGCGCTGAATGGAGCAGTCGCGCTCGCACAGGGCCACGGCGTTGCCGTGGTCGTCAGCGAGCACCTGCACCTCCACGTGGCGGGGGCGCAGCACGAGCTTCTCCAGGTACACGCCGTCGTTGCCGAAGGCGGCGCCGGCCTCGGTGCGGGCCGCTTTGTACTGGGCCTCCAGATCGGCCGGGTCGTGCACCTCGCGCATGCCCTTGCCACCGCCACCGGCCGTGGCCTTGATGAGCACCGGATAGCCCACCTGCTCGGCGAAGGCCGCGGCCTCTTCCACCGTGTCCAGGCAGCCATCGCTTCCGGGCACCGTGGGCACGCCGCAGCCCTTCATGGTCTCGCGGGCACTGGACTTGTCGCCCATGCGCTCGATGCACTCGGCAGCCGGCCCGATGAACACCAGGTCGTTGTCGGCACAGGCGCGGGCGAAATCGGCGTTCTCGGCCAGAAAGCCGTAGCCGGGGTGGATGGCCTCGGCGCCGGTGTTCTTGGCCGCCGCGATGATAGAGGGCATGACCAGGTAGCTCTTGGCCGACTGGGCGGGACCGATGCACACGGCCTCGTCGGCGTACTGCACCGGGTAGGTGTTCGCGTCCTCGGTGGAGTACACCGCCACGGTCTTCACGCCCAGCTCGCGGGCGGCGCGCATGATGCGCAGGGCCACTTCGCCGCGGTTCGCGACGAGAATCTTGCTGAACATAATTAGTTCTCCGGCAGGGTCGGCACGGGCTCGTGGGGCTCCACGTAGAACAGCACGGTGCCGTACTCCACGGGCGTGGCGTCCGACAGGCAGACCTCGCGGACGGTGCCCATCTCCTCGGCCGTGATCTCGTTCATGAGCTTCATGGCCTCCACGATGCACAGCGTCTCGTTAGCGGCCACCTCGTCGCCCACCTTCACGAAGGGCGGCTCACCGGGGGCCGGGGCCTCGTAGTAGGTGCCCACCATGGGGGCGATGACGGGCTTCCAGGTGGCGGGACGGCTGTTGGCCGGCTCGGCCGCCGGAACCGGGGCCGCCGCGGGAGCCGCGGGCGCGGCCTGGGCCACGGGAGCCGCAGCCGGCACGGCCACCGGCGCGCCCTGGCCGGGCATGCGCACTGCGATGCGGACGCCCTCTTCCTCTACCACGATCTCGCCGACGCCGCTCTCCTCGGCCACGCGAACCAGCTCGCGAATCTGATTGATATCCACGTAATCGTCCTCCTTGGTACCGCTGGACTCCTGCTCCAGCATGAAATCGACCTTCTCGGAAACACGGTGCTTGGAAAGGTAGGTGCGGGCCTCGTTGGGGAACAGGGCGTACATGAGCACGTCCTCCTCGCTGTGGGCCAGATCCCCGATCTCGTTGGCCACCTCGTCGTAGGTGGTGGTCACGAGCGTGCCGGGAGCCACCGACGGATCCAAGATCTCGGAATCGCCGGCCACCTTCGCCACGATCTCCTTGTTCATGTGGCCCGGGGCCTTGCCGTAGTAACCGCAGACGTAGTCCTTCATCTCCTTGGAAATGACGCTCCAGCGCTTGCCGGTCAGCACGTTGAACACGGCCTGGGTGCCCACGATCTGCGACATGGGGGTCACGAGCGGCGGATAGCCCACCTCGGCGCGGACCTTCGGAATCTCCGCCATCACCTCGGGCAGGCGGTCGACGGCCTTCTGCACCTCCAGCTGGCTGATGAGGTTGCTCATCATGCCGCCGGGCACCTGGTGGGAGTACACCTGCATGTGGATGAGCGAGGACACACCGCGCTTGTAGTGGCCGCGCTTGCGCATCTCCTCCCAGTACTCGGAGATCTCGAAGAGCAGGTCGAGGTCCAGATCGGTGTCGTAGCGGCTCTCCTTCAGGGCGGCCACGATCATCTCCACGGCCGGGTGCGAGTTACCGAAGGCGAGCGGCGCGTGGGCGGTGTCGGCCACGGCCACGCCGGCCTCGGCGGCCTTCAGGATGTTGGCCGGGGCCATGCCGCCGACGTAGTGGCAGTGGATGTGCACCGGCAGGCCGATTTCCTCGTTGAAGGCCTTCACCATGCGCTCGGCGCGGTACGGGGTGAGCATGCCGGCCATGTCCTTGATGGCGATGGTGTCGGCGCCCAGATCCTTCAGCTGCTGGCCGTATTCCAGGTACGAGTCCAGCGTGTGCACCGGCGAGATGGTGTAGGAGATGGCGCCCTCGAACAGGCCGCCGTGCTCCTTGATGGCCTCGGCGTTGTCCACCACGTTGCGGATGTCGTTCAGCGCGTCGAACACGCGGAAGACCTCGATGCCGTTGCGATGGGCCGCCCCGATGAAGCGGTTCACGATCTCGCGCGAGTAATGCTTGTAGCCCACCAGATTCTGGCCGCGCGACAGCATGGCGAGCGGCGTGTTCGGCGTGTTGGCCTTGATGGCGCGCAAACGCTCCCAGGGGTTCTCGTCCAAAAAGCGCAGGCAGGAGTCGAACGTCGCTCCGCCCCACGCTTCGATGGCCCAATAGCCGACGCGGTCCATCTTCGGCAGGATCGGCAGCATGTCGCCGATCTGCATGCGGGTGGCCCACAGGCTCTGCTGACCGTCGCGGATGGTCGTATCCATGATCTGAAGCCGTGGCATGAACTCACACCTCCTTATAGTTAGTCAAAGATCAAGTGCTGAATTATAGGGGAAGCCTACCACGGCCGAGCGCGGCACCGCCCGATTTGCCGACAAGAAACATCAACGAAGCGGCGGGAGGAGGACGGCGAGGAGAAAGGAGCAACCTAGCCCGCCGGCTGAGGGGCCGGCGGAAGGCACCGGGCTGAGGGGAGGCCGGCAGCGGGCAGCCCAGGTGCCCCTCGTTCCTGCCCCGGCGCTCGCAGATGTAAAACGATACCCCGAGCTTTTCCTTCGTTGGAGCCGAAAGGCATAAGATGAGCACCCTGTTTTTATACCCCCACTCTCATCAGGCTAAACGCAAAGTTTACCCCGCTGGGGTAATAGCCTTTCCTGAACGGGCAGCGCACACTGGGCCCATCGTCTCCGAGGAACATCAGGAAGGGAGGATGCGATTATGAGCATCGAAGAGGAGAAGGTCGCGCGGGCGGCCGGGACGCCGACGGAAGGAGGTGCCTCGCCGCGCAGGCCCCGCAAGCGCGGGTGGATCGTCGCAGGCGTCGTGGCGGCCGTGATCATCGTAGCCGGTGCCGGGTTCTGGGTGTGGCACGAGCAGCCGAGTTTCTGCAACGCCATCTGCCACAGCCCCATGGACTACTACGTGGAAACCTACGAGAGCGACAACCCGCAGCTGGGCGTGACGGCCCACGCCGAGGCCGGCGAGGCGTGCCTCGACTGCCACACCGCCGAGTTGACCACGCAGATATCCGAGGTCATGGCCTGGATGTCGGACAACTACCCCATGACCGAGGATGGCACCATGCTTGCGACCGGCAAGGAGTTTGCCGACGAGCAGTTCTGTGCCCGCGCCGAATGCCATCATGCTCTCGGCACCAGCTTCGACGAAATCACAGCCGGGCTGTGGGGATTTGCGGGCAACGACGAGAAGTACAATCCGCACGCGAGCCATCAGGACATGGCCCTGGAGTGCGGCGACTGCCACAAAATTCACGAGAACCAGGTGCTCGTATGCAACGAGTGCCACGATCTGACCCTGCCCGAAGGATGGGAGGCCCCCCATGCAGAGTAACGTTTCCCGTCGTAACTTCTTCAAGGGCGCGGGCCTGGCGGCCCTGGGCGGCCTGTCCGTCGCCGCGCTTTCAGGATGCGGCCACGGCTATGCGGCCGAGGAACCTGCAAGCCCCCGTACGGGCGACTTCGGCGGCCCCTCGTGGCTGGGCGCGCCACCCGAGATCCTGGAGTCCGACATTGCCGAGACCATCGACACCGAGGTGCTGGTGGTGGGCGTGGGCACCGGCGGCATCCCGGCCATGATCTCCGCGGCCGAGAACGGCGCGAAGGTGCTCGGCATCGACCGCCAGGGCGAGCCGAAGAACGTGCGCGAGGATATCGGCGCCATCGACTCGCGGCTGCAGCAGGCCTCCTTCGACGAGTTCCCCCAGTTCCGCATTGACAAGATGGAAGCTATGGAGGACATCGTTCGCTACGCCAACGGATTCGTGAACTACGACCTGGTGAAGCTGTGGGCCAACGAGTCCGGTGCCATGGTAGACTGGCTCACCGATATCGTGCAGCGCGATGGCAAAATGGTCATGGAGTTCGAAGGCGGCGTGGGCAACATCGACGACCCAGGCCGCGACAAAGCCTACGCCACCGGCCATAGCCCCCAACTCACTGACGCGGTGGGTGAAGATGAGGAATGGGGCTTCGCGGAGTCCATCCTGGCCTACGCTGCCGAGCAGGGTGCCGAGGTGCGCTGGTACTGCGAGTTCATCAAGTGCGAGACCGATGATGCGGGCCGCGTAACCGGCGTTATCGCCCGCGACGTGAAGGGCGACCGCCATTATTTGCGCATCAACGCCAGCAAGGGCGTGATCCTGTCCACCGGCGGCTACAGCAACAACCTGGAGATGATGGAGGACCGCCAGGCCTGGAATCAGAAGATCCGCATCGCGGCCCCCGGCTCCGGCGGCAACCCCACTGGCAGCGGCATCAAGGCGGCGCTGTGGCTCGGGGCCACCATGGACCCGCTCGGCGCGGCCTGCACCTTCAACCGCGCCTGCGTGAAGCCCGACCAGACCGCCGGCGACGGCGTACTCGGCCGCTGGTTCTGGTTCGGCGAGCAGCCCTTCCTGAAGCTGAACCTGAAGGGCCAGCGCTTCTGCAACGAGAGCGGTCCTTACGACTACATGCTGCACTCCACCATCATGCAGCCGCACCAAACGTATGTGGACATCTGGGACGCGAACCATGCCGCCCAGGCCGAGGCCATGGACGAGGTGGGCTGCTGCCGCCTGTTCCCCTTCGACAACGGAGCGAAGAACAACATTCCCATGCAGGTGGTGGACGGCATGATCGAGAAGCTCATCGAAGATGGCTACGTGCAGAAGGCCGACACCATGGAGGAACTGGCCGAGAAGCTGAACCTGCCCGTGGACGCCACGGTGGCCTCGTGGAAGCGCTACAACGAGATGGCTGCGGCCGGGGTAGACGAGGACTACAACAAGGAGAAGCATCGTCTCATGGCCATCGACACGCCGCCGTTCTACGGCGTGCGCACCGGAGCATGGTTCCTGGCAACGCTCGACGGCGTGACCATCGACACGAACATGCACCCCTGCGACGAGAACGGCGACGCCATCGAGGGCCTGTACCTGACGGGCAACGACTCGGGCGGCTTCTTCAGTGTGAGCTACCCCAACCTGATGACTGGCCTGGCCTGCGGCCGCACCATGACCTTCGGGCGCCGCGCCGGCATGCTGGCCGCCACGGGCCAAGCCTAACGATCGCCTTTCCTTTTTTCGCCCTTCCAAGGGATGCCGCTGGTTGCCCCCCTCCAGTGACCAGCGGTTATAAGCGTAAGACCCCCGTCCCCGCGTGGACCGGGGGTCTTCGCGTGTACAATGGGGAAAACGGGAAGGGAGGCGCCATGAAGGCCTTGGAAAAGAAGTGCTCTGCTGGGGCCGTCCGCGGGTTCGCGGCGCTGATGCTGGTACTGGGCGCCACCACGCTCATGAACGGTTCCATCTTCCCGCAGTTCGACGCCATTTTCATGTTTGCCCGCGACATCTCCGTCACCTGTTCAGCGGTCACGCTACTGGGATTGGGGCTTGCCGCCTACCGGGCGTCCCATTTGCTGCGGCATCGGACGTTGGTGGGGGCTGCGGCGGCCTGTCTGGTAGTCGGTGGCGCCCTGCTGGCCGCGGGACTCGCGCTCGCCTCGCCAGCAGCCCTGGTGGTCGGAGCGAGCATTGTGGCGGCGGGAAGAGCCGTGGCCACGGTGACAACAGCCCTCTTTGTCGCGCGACTGGCATCGCACCAAGCGGCCATGGTGATCGCCGTCGCCTACACGCTGCAGCTGGTCGCAAGCCCCCTTGCGGGGACGATCCCACCCGCAGCCGCCACCGTCCTCTTCCTCGCCTTCCCATTGGCGGCGCTCGGCCTCACTGCCCGAGACGCCGGCTTCTTCTTCGACGCTGCCCGCAACCGCCCTTCCCCAAGCGACCTATCCGTTACACGGCCGGCCTCGTTTTTGGCTCCGTTCTCGGCGCTATTCTGCTGCCTATTTCTGTTCCAGGTTGCCTTCGGTTTCGCGCTTCGCTTCGACGAGGTGGCGGGCGCGCCCCGCACTTCCCTCTTCTCGGCGGTGCCACTGGCGCTCGTGGCCCTCTACGTAGTTTTTTCACAACGGCGTTTTCCGGCCGACGGCGTCGTGCAGCTGTCGGCACTTGTGGTGATGGCGGGCTTTCTGCTGTCGGCCCAGCCGCTGCTCGCCACCAACGGGCCCGCAGCCGATGTAGCGCTGCTGAACGCCGGCAACGGGCTGTTCTCCATGGCGGCCCAAATGGCGCTCATAGCCATCGCCGCCCGTAACCCCCTGGGAGCCATTACCACGGCGGCCTGGGGAAATGGCGTGTCAGCTTTGGGGTCGCTCGTGGGGGCAGCAGCCGGCATGATCGCCAACGGGGCAACAGCGGGAAGCCCCCTGCTGCGAGCAGCCATCCCCGCCGTGCTGCTGCTGGTGTTCGCCGCGTATGTGATAATGGGCCTGAAGCGCTTCACATTCGCAGGCGCCATCGATGGCATCGAGCCGGTGGCCGCTGAACCGGCAACGTCGGAGGTCGCCCAGACGCCCGAGAAGGCCTTCGCCGCCCGCTGCGAAGCCGTTGCCGCCGAGTTCTCGCTCACACCACGCGAAGCCGAGGTATTCGCCATGTTGGCTCGGGGACGCGACCGCAGCTACATCGAGGAGGCACTCGTGGTGTCACGCAACACCGTGAAGGCCCACGTGAAGCACGTCTATGCGAAACTCGGCATCCACTCGCACCAAGAGCTCATCGATCTGGTGGAACAGTAGAGGGCGCCGGTTTTAGCACACACCCTCATCGCCCGTAAGATGCAGCGACGCTGAACACTTCCCAGCGGCCACTTTTCCGCTGGCCTGTCAACGGGAAAAGCCGTAGCTTAATTATGAACAATTACTCGCCATTTCGCGGATTCGGGCGCGGACGCGCAGCGCCGCCATTAGAATACTGGGAAAACGACTTTTACTCGGGAGGTACCATGGCCATTCGCATCATCGTGGACTCGTCGGCAGACATGGAAGAGGACTACGCCGCCGCCCATGGCATCACCATCATCCCCATGACCATCACCTTCGGCGACGAGGAGTTCGCCGAGGGCGTCGACATCAGCCGCACCGAGTTCTTCGAGCGCCTCATCGCCAGCGACGAGCTGCCGCGCACGAGCCAGATTCCCCCCATGGTGTTCCAGGACCTGTTCCAGGATGCCGTGGCCGCCGGCGATACCGTGGTGTGCATCACGCTTTCCAGTCACATCTCGGGCACCTACCAGAGTGCGTGCATCGCCGCGGCCCCCTTCAAGGAGTCGGTCTTCGTGGTGGATTCGGAGAACGCCACCGTGGGCGAGCGCATCTTGGTGGAGCGGGCCTGGGCCCTGCGCGACGAGGGGCTTTCCGCCGCCGACATCGCCTACTGCCTCGATCAGGAGAAGAAGGACATCCGCCTTGTGGCGGCCCTCGACGGCCTGGAGTACCTGCGCCGTGGCGGCCGCATCTCCGGTGCCGCGGCGGCCATCGGCGGCCTTCTGTCCATCAAGCCCGTGGTGGGCGTGGTGGACGGCAAGGTGGTCGTGCTGGGGAAGGCCCGCGGGTCGAAGGCCTCGCGGTCCATGGTGTTCGAGGAGATCGAGAAGGCCGGCGGCATCGACTTCACGCGCCCGGTGTGGGTGGCCTATTCGGGCCTGTCCGACAAGATCGGCCGCAAGTACATCGCCGATTCCCTGGCCATCGCCGCCGAGCAGGGCATGATCGAGAGCCCGGATGCCCTGGAGTTGCCGCTCACCCTCGTCGGCGCCGTCATCGGCACCCACGTCGGCCCCGACGGCGTCGCCTTCGCCTTCTTCGCCCGGGAATAGCGGAAAACCTGCTCTCCTTGTGACTCCCCGCGGTCGGGAGCGCGGGGTATTCTGATTCGCTCGGGCAGTCCTCGCTTTGTGGAACAGTCCACTGGACTGTTCCAGTCGCTGCGGAACTCGCTCGGTCAGAACACCCCGCGCTCCCTCTACGCCCTACCATCGCTAAAACAGAGGAAGCCTCCCGAAGGAGGCTTCCTGACCGGTGAGGTTTTCCCGCTTGACTACACGCGCTTGATGACGCGGCCGTCGCGGGTGTCGATCTGCAGGACGTCGCCGATCTCGATGAAGGTGGGCACCTGCACCTCTTTGCCCGTCTCCAGGGTGGCCGGCTTCAGCGTGTTGGTGGCGGTGTCGCCCTTGAAGCCCGGCTCGGTGTGGGTCACTTCCAGCTCTACGAACATCTGGGGCTCCAGGCTGATCAGCTCGTCGCCGGCGTACAGCAGCGTGGCCTCGTCGTTCTCCTTCAGCCAGTCGGAGGCGGCGCCCACCATGTCGGCGGAGATGGGCTGCTGCTCGAAGGTGTCGTTGTCCATGAACCAGTAGTCGGCCCCGTCGTTGTACAGGTACTGCATCTTCTTGGACTCCAGGCGCACGGAATCGAACTTCGTGCCGGCGTTGAAGGTGTAGTCCACCACGCGGCCGGTCTTGATGTCCTTCAGCTTGGTGCGCACGAACGCGCCGCCCTTGCCCGGCTTCACGTGCTGGAACTCGACGATGGTGCACATCTTGCCGTTGTTGATGATGCACATGCCGTTCTTGAAATCGGCGGTAGAAATGCTTGCCACGGATGCTTCCTTTCATGGTCACGCGCCGCGGAAACTGCTACGCTCGCACGTCGCGCCTGAATCAAACCGTTACATTATAGCCATCTTGCAGGCCCGCTGCAAAGTCTTCGGGGAAAGAACGCATCCCTAGTCGAGCACCGCGGCGTCCTCCCAGACCCCCGCCGCCTCGCGCCCGTCCTCGCGCGGCGCCGAGGCGCTCTCGGCCGAAGCCCCGTGCTCGCGACGTGCGGCCAGGGCGGCGCGCAGCTTCCCGTAGCCGGTCATGTACGCATTCACCGCCATACCCGTGAACACGGCGCAGGCAAGCGTGCCCTCGCGCACCCCTTCCACGTGGCCTAAAAACACCAGGCCCAGCACCGTGGCGGCGATAGCGCAGGTCAGATCGAAGCTCACCTTCACCGTACCGAAGCGGATGCCGGTCTTGGTGACGATGGCCTGCACCACGGCCTCGCCGCAGTTCATCACCGTGCCGGAGATGACCGTCATCACGATGCCAGCGGCCAGCACTAAAATGCCCACGGCCAGATACAGCCACGCCGCCAGATAGCCGGGCACCTCCAAGGGGGCCAGCAGGGCCACGAACACGTCGATGCACAGACCGAAGAACACCGACACCGGCAACTGCAAGAGGTCGACGGGGCGGAAGTCACGGCGCAAGATGGCGATCTGGGTGGCCACGAGCAGGCACTGCCAGACCAGCATCAGGGTGCCGAAGGAGATCTCGGACAGCACGTGGCTCATCACGTAGGGGCAGGCGGAAATGGGCGAGTTGCCCAAGTTGCCCTTCACCACCAGATCGATGCCCAAGGCCATCACCGCAATGCCCGCCAGCATGAGCGCCACGCGGCCGGCCATGAACAGCGCCGCACGGAATGAGGGACGCGACGAAGGCTGGACGGCGCCGGAGCGCTCGCGCCCCATCGACTTGCCCTTGGTGCGAATCTCGCTCCCTCGATTGATCTTCGACCGCATCGCCATCCTGTCACCGTCCTCTCGCATTCGCGTCGCTGCAATCCTTCTTGTTATAGCACGAGAGCGGGTACGGCTGCGGGGGCGGACAATGAGGAAGGCCGCTCGCGCAGGGCGTGCGGCCATTTCGTCTTTCTATGGATGGATTCAGACGGGAAGGGGCCCGCAGCCGCATGCCGCGGGCCCACTACTGCAAATCACGCGCACCGCGACGGAAGAATCGCGTGGCACCCGCTCCTACCGCGGAATCGCAGCGGCGGCGTTGCCGCCGGCTTCCGCGCTCTGGGTGCGCAGGCGCCCGGCCACGAGGGCCACCACGAAGATGGCGGCGGCGAACAGAACCAGTACCCCCACAGCCGGCAGCACGCCCACCGCGGCCCCTTCGGCCCCCACGGCGGCGTTCAGGCCCTCGCCGAGCCAGTACACCGGCGTGAACGTGGCCACGGCGCGCACCGCCTCGGGCATGAGGTCGAGGCTGATCCACGTGCCGCCGAGAAAGGTCAGCACCATGCCCGTGATGTTCCCCACGGTGTTCGACGCGTTCTCGCCGCAGCCGAGCTGCCCGAGCAGAAACGCCAGAGCCAGCGGGATGAGCATGAATGCCAGCTCCACCCCGAGGGCCCGGGCGAGCGTGCCGGGCGGCAGCGCCGCCGCCGAGTATCCGAAGGCCACCAAGCCGATACCCATGATGACCGTCCAGACCGCGAGAGCCACCACGAGCCCCGCCACCAGCTTCTGCAGGCCCAAGCGCACGCTGGACGTCGGCGCCACGATGACGCGGCGGCGCACATCGGTGCGGTTGAACGCCCCCATGAGGATGCCCACGGACACCACCACGGCCACGGCGAGCGGGTAGGCGCTCCACATCAGGTAGAACAGGAAGGCCTCGCTGCCGGTCGCCGCGCCGGGCACGGGCACCTCTTCCACCACCGCCTCGTGCTCGTTGGCCGCCTCGGCCTGGGCCACCAAATCCGACGGCGAGGCCTCCGGCTGCAGGATGGCGACGGCCCGCACGAGGCTAAGGTACTGGTTCACCTGCGTGTCCACCAGCATGGCGGCC
Organism: uncultured Enterorhabdus sp.; assembly: GCA_947645965.1. The sequence continues at coordinate 27,096 of CANSES010000002.1, forward strand.
ATGGACTCGAAGCTGAACACCACGTCCAGCGCCGGCGCCGGGCCGTCCCCGCGGGCAGCGGCCAGGTAATCATCCTGAAAGCCAGCGGGCACGATGAGCAGGTAGTCCACCTCCCCCGTGGCCACGGCGTCCTGGCAGGCCCGCGCCTCGTCGGCCACCTCCACCGACGGCCCCTGCTCGGCCAGGAAGGCCGCCACCGAGCGGGAGAGCTCGCTGTCGTCCCGGTCGATCACCGCGAAGGGCACTTCGGCCCGCTCGTAGCCCTCGGGCACCGGCGGGTACACGCCGCTGGTGACGAACAGGCCCATGAGGCTCAAGAACCCCACGTAGACGATCAGATAGATGGGGTGCCGCACCACCACCTCCAAGGCATATTTACAGGCTTGCATAGCGCTGCCTCCTCATGAACAAGGCGCTGAGGGCGAACAGCGCCACGGCGAACGCGCCGAGGACGGCCATATTCCCCGCGAACACGTCCAGGCCGTCGTAGTAGTACAGGCTGTAGAACACGTCGCAGATGGCCTTCGCCGGATTCAGCGACGAGAGCAGCGGGAAGTCCCGCGCCACCGTATCGGCCAGGGCCATGCAGGGCTCGCCGTAGAGCCCCGTGAACAGCGAGAGCAGGCAGACCAACCCGGTCAGGATACCGGTCTTGGAACCGACGTCGATCTTGGGAAGCGACCCCAGGGCCGCACCCAGAGCGCAGGCCACGAGCGCCGCGCCGGCCAAGCCCACCACGCACCAGCCCTCGCGGCCGGCGAAATCAACGCCTACGACGAACCGCGTATACAGAAACGCGATGACCAAACAGCCGAAGGACAGAAGCCAGCAGGCCGCAAGCGTGGCCGCGAGCGTGCGCGTGCGCCCGATGGCCCCCAGCGCCCGGCGCGCCCCCAAAGGCGAGAGATTCGGCTGGGTCCAGCACACGGCGCACACGGCTATCTGGGCACCGAACAGAGCGGCCATGGCGAACAGGGCGTAGTAGAAGCGCACCGACTGCTTGGGAGCGCCGTGAGTGAGCGCCACCTCCTCGGTGACGGCGCCGCCATCGAAGGCCTCCGCGACCCGTGCCGGGTCGGCGAATGCCCGCGAGTCGGTCTCGGCAAGGGCCCTCATGAGATCGGCATCGCGCCCGTAGGTGGCCACCACCGATTCCAGGATGCTGCGGTTGATGGCGTCACCGTCGGCCGTGGGGTTGATCTTGACACCGGGAGCCACGGCCAGCACTGGCTCCCCTTCCCCGTTCACCGACAGCACGCCGGCCACCTCGCCGGCGATCAGGGCCGCCTGGGCTTCCTTCTCGTCGACGAAGGAGCGCAGGGCCAGCAACGAGTCGTCGCCGGCCTCGCCGAGGGAGGCGACCACCCCCGAGAAGGGCGACCCGTCCCAGGCCTTATCGGCCACCACGCCCGTGGGCACCGGGTCGTAGTCGGTCATGTCGTCGAGCCCCGCGAACAAGAACATGAAGATGGTCGCCATCAGCAGGGGGAAGACGAGCGACCAGATGAACAGCGCCTTCTCGCGCACAAGCGCCCGCAGGGTACTCACGAATAACGTAGCCATGGCGCGCCCCTAATCCCGCAGCTCTTTGCCGGTGATTTCCAAGAACACGTCGTTCAAGGTCGGCGGTTCGGCGTACACGCGGCCCGGGGCGCACCCCTCGGCGGCCAGCACGGCCAGCACGTCGGCCACGTTGCGGGCCCCCTGCTCGCACTGCACCGTCAGCTCCGGCTCGCTGTAGGTCACGCGGCGCACATGGGGCAGCGCGGCCAGGCGCTCGCGGGCAGTCGGCGCGAGCCCCGCCACCTCCACCATGATGCGCTCGCCGGCGCCCACCATGGCCTTCAGCTCGCCGTTGGTGCCCACGGCCACCGAACGGCCGCGATCCATGATCATGATGCGCGAGCAGATCTCCTCCACCTCTTCCATATAGTGGCTCGTGTACACCACGGTGCAACCGCGCTCGTTCATGGCGCGAATACCCTCCAGAATGGCGGCGCGGCTCTGGGGATCCACGGCCACGGTGGGCTCGTCGAAGAAGGCGAGCTGGGGTTTGTGGGCAATGCCGCAGGCGATGTTCAGCCGGCGCAGCAGACCGCCCGACAGCTTCCGCGGCCGAAAGCCCGTGTAATCGCCGAGCCCCACGAACTCGATGGCCTCTCCCACGAGCCGGGCCCGCTCGCGCCGGTCGTCCACATACAGGGCGCAGAAGAAGTCGATGTTCTCCCGCACGGTCAGCTCGTCGAACAGGGCCACGTTCTGGGGCACCACGCCGATCTTGCGCTTCAGGTCGTAGCGCGTGGGGGTCATGGGCTCACCGAACAGGCGGATGGAGCCCTTGTCGAAGGTGAGCAGCTGCAAGATGCAGTTGATGGCCGTGGTCTTGCCCGAGCCGTTGGGGCCTAAAAGCCCGAAGATCTCCCCGGGGGCGATGGTCAGGCTGAAGTGGTCGAGAGCCACCACGTCGCCGTAGCGCTTCACCAGGTTGTCCACGGCCACGATGCTGTCGGCCGCCCCAGGGCCCGCGTTCGGGGCCGTCGGCGCCGCCGCGGGGGCGTTGGCGGGACTCGGGGCGGCATCGGTGGCTGCCGTTGTCGAGATATCGTCCATGGACGCTCCTTCTCCGTTTTCGTTGCTGCCGCCATTATTTCAGGGGCCGCGCCGTCGCAGAAGTGCCAAATGTCACGAATCCGCCGCGTCCTTTCCGGGGTGCCTTCCCCGCGCGCCTTCTCCGGTCGCGCCGGCAGCAGCCGAGGCCGTGCTCCGGGCACCTTTCCAACCACGGCAACGCCCATGCCCGCCCCCGCCCGTCCCTCACGGCAGGGGGGTGCCAAATGTCACGGTTTTCGCGCGGGGCGCCGCGCGCCCCTTATAATGGCCCCATGGATCGCATCATCGACGAAATCGTCCTTCTCGGGCTGGGAATTCCCCTCCTGCTGCTCGTTCCCGCCGCACCCGCCACGGTGGCGGTGCTGCTCGTCGCCGTGGTGGTCACCGGCCTGCTGGAGCTGCTCGACGGCCGCAACTTCCCGGGGGCTCGGGCCGCGGGCTTCGCCCTGGTAGGCGCCTTTCTGGCAGCAGCTCTCGCGCTGCCGAGCGCGGCGGCCTTCGTGCCCCTGGCGGCCTACAATGCCGTGGCTTTCTCCCTGGGGCCGCTGCGCTTCGCGTGGCCCGCGGCCCTTGCGGGGGCGATCGCGTCCAGCGACAGAACCCTGGCCATCGCGGCCCTCTTGCTGGGCGCGCTGGCCTGCCTCATGGCCTGGCGCACCCGCCGCCACCGCGCGGAACGGGCGTCCTTGCAGCGCATGCGCGACGCCGTGCAGGAGGACCGCCTGGCCCTGGCCGCCCGCACTCGCGACCTGTCCGAGCGCCAAGATTTGGAAGTCAGCTGCGCCGTGCTGGACGAGCGGGCCCGCATCGCCCGAGAGATCCACGACAACGTGGGGCACCTGCTCACCCGCTCGGTGCTGCAAGTGGAGGCCCTCACCGTGGTGCACGGAGACGACGCGGCCCTCGGCGCCGAACTGAAGGCCGTGGGCGCCACCCTCCACGACGCCCTCCATTCCGTGCGCACGAGCGTGCACAACCTCCACGACGATGCCTTCGACCCCCGCACCGCCTTGGAAGGGGTGCTGGGGGAATGCCCCGGCCTTACCGGCTCCCTCACCTTCGAGGCGACGGCCCTGCCGCGGCCCGTGGGGCTCGCCGTCCTCGCCATGGTGCGGGAGGCCCTCTCCAACGCCCGGGCCCACGGCAACGCCACCGCGGCGGCCGTCGCCGTAGTAGAGTTTCCCGGGTTCTACCAGCTCACCGTGGAAGATAACGGCCGCCGGCCCGTCGAGGGCCCCGGCAGCGGTGCCGACGAAGTAGACCGGCGCGGCCTCGGCCTCACCTCCATGGAGGAGCGGGTAGGCGCCCTGGACGGCACGTTCTCCTGCGGGCCTTTGCCGGTGCCCCGGACCGGCTGGCGCGTGTTCGCCACTTTCCCAAAGGAACAGGAGGTGCGCCCATGAGCGCTGACCATCCCCTCTCCGTGGTGCTCGTGGATGACGACGCCCTCGTCGGCTCATCGCTGCGCACCATTCTGGAAGCGCGCGGCACCGTGACCGTGGCCGCCCTGGGCACGAAGGGCGCCGAGGCCGCGGCCCTCTACGAGGCCCATCGCCCCGATATCATGCTGCTCGACATCCGCATGCCCGACATGTCGGGCCTGGCGGCGGGTGCGGCCATCCTGGCGGCCCACCCCGAGGCACGGGTAGTCTTCCTCACCACCTTCGCCGATGACGACTACATCGTGCAGGCGCTGCGCATCGGGGCCCGCGGCTATCTCATCAAGCAGGAGGCCGCCGGCCTGGCCGAGGCCCTCTCGGCCGTCATGGAGGGCCAGATGGTCTTGGGCTCCGACGTCACCGAGCGCGTGACCGCCCTCATCGGTCGCCCGACTGGCCATGGGACCGCGGGCGATTCCGGGGCGCATTCTGCCTCGGCCTCCCCCACCCCCGCCGTCGGCCGCAATGCGCACGCCCCCGCCGGCCCCGCCTTCGCCGCGGGCCTCACCGAGCGGGAGCGCGACATTGCCGCCCTCATCGCCGAGGGACTCGACAACCGCGAGATCGCCCAGGCCCTCTACCTCTCCGAGGGCACCGTGCGCAACCACATCTCCGCCATCCTTCAGAAAGTCGGCCTCAAGAACCGCACCCAAATAGCCATCGCCTGGTGGCGGTAGGCCCCTGTACGGCAGCCGCCCGCAGCACCGCAAGCCGGGCAGCCGCGCAGCCGCACAAACGGGCCGCCCGCCTCAGCCGAGGTCCACCCCTCCGTCCATGAGCAGCGGCCCCGCAGCCCGAGTGCGACGATCTCACGTCCCAGCGGCCGTTGCGCAATTTCGTGCAAGAACCCGGGCGGTGCCACGGGTATCATGGAACCCTTATGAATCAACTCAGGGAACAACCACGGAAACCAGCACGACGGATCTTCAAGGAGCGCTTCGGCGTTACCCCGAGCGCTTATCGAAAGGCGGTCTCATGAAAGCCCATATCCTCGCGGCGTTTACGGTGTTCGTCTGGGGCGTGACCTTTGTCTCCACGAAGGTGCTGCTTGCGGACTTCTCGCCGTTTTGGATCCTGTTCATACGGTTCGTCCTGGGGTTCATGGCCCTGTGCTGCCTGCGGCCGCACCGGCTGCGCCTGCGCGAGAGGCGCCACGAGCGGCTCTTCGCCTGCGCGGGACTCACGGGCATCGCCTGCTACTTCCTCATGGAGAACATCGCGCTCACCTTCACGAGCGCCACAGCCGTGGGTGTCATCGTGGCCACTTCTCCTCTGTTCACCGCGATCATCGCCCTGGCGCGGGGCCATCGCGGGGCGCTCACGCTGCGCTTCGTGGCGGGATTCGTCATCGCCATGACCGGCATCGCGCTCGTCAGCTTCGCGAGCGGCGGCGCGGTGGGAGGCGACGTGGCGGCCAACCTCATCGGCTGCGGACTGGCCCTGGCAGCGGCCCTGGTGTGGGCCATCTACTCCACCACGGTTGCGGCCATCGCCGAGGCGGGCTACGAGACCCTCGCCTCCACCAAGCGCATCTTCGGCTGGGGCCTCCTGTTCATGCTGGTCGCCCTGCCCTTCGGCGGACCCCTGCCGGATCTTTCCGCCCTGGCCGATCCCGTGAACGCCGGCAACCTGGCCTTCCTCGGCCTCGGCGCCTCGGCCGCTTGCTTCGTCACCTGGGGATTCGCCGTGAAGCATCTGGGGGCCGTCACCACGAGCACCTACATCTATCTCGTGCCGGCTGTGACCGCTGCCACCTCGGTCGTGGTGCTCGCCGAGCCCTTCACCGCCCCCATCGCGAGCGGCCTCGCGCTCACCATCGGCGGCCTCGTGCTGTCGAACTCCTCGGAACGCGACGCTTCATAGCCGGCCAGCCGTACCGGCGGCACGGGCGGGCTGAAGCCCGCCCCTACGATCATCCTGCGAATACCTTCCGTCTGCGAGCCCTGGCGTGCGCCGCGCACCTTCCGACCGCGAGCGCACGCCGGGCGGCTGCGACCGCGCTCCCGCGCCGGTGCGCTCCAGCCAGCCTAGCGCATCAGCGCGGGGAACAGGGCCGCCGCCTTGGCGGGCACGAACACCGGGCCGCGGCGACGGGGGACGCGAGCCGGGACATCGGCGCGCGGGGCGCCCTTGCGGCCGTCCACGTAGGTGGCGGCGATCACCGTGATCACGATCACCGCGGCACCCACCAGACCGGTAACCGACAGGGTCTCGCCCAGCCACCAGTAGGCGAACAACGCCGTGAACACGGGCTCGCCGGTCAGCAGCAGCGACACTGTGGTGGACGAGAGCCGATCAAGGGCCACGGTCTGCAAGAAGAACGTGAGGCAGGTGGACAGAAGCGCCAGAAACGCGATGATGCCCCAGGCCATCGGCTGCACTGCCGCCAGATTCACCGGCGCCTCGAAAGCCAGGGCGCAGCCGAGGCAGAGCCCGAAGGACACCACGATCTGGGTGCCGGCCACGGTGATGGCGTCAAGTTCCGCCAGGGCCTGCTTGCCCAGCACCAGAGCGCCGGCCAAAGCCACCGACGACCCCAGGGCCATGATCTCCCCCAGGCCGAAGGCGAGGCTGCCGCCCTGGCTGCATAGCAGGTACAGCCCCGCGGCCACAGCCACCTGGAAGGGGATGATCGCCCGCGGGTAGCGCGTGCGCTCGGCCAGCATGGACAGAAACGGCGTGAACACCACGGGGAGCGCCACCAAGAAGCCCACGTTGGTGGCCGTCGTCAGATCCAGCGCCACGTTGCAGAACAGATACGACAGGGCCATGCACAGCGCCGCGGGCAGCCAGGCGCGCACGCGCACCGTGCGCAGGCCCGTGTACATGCGACGCCCGAACAGCGCCACGAACACGAGCGACGCGAGGCCGAAGCGCACGGCCAGGCACCACAGCGGCGAGATGGACTCGTAGGCGAACTTCGTCACAGCGCTTCCCGATCCGAAAATGATCACTTCGATGAGCACGAAGGCCACAAACGGCCAGCGTGCAGTCTTCCACCGATCCATCTCTCCCCCTCTCGCTCGCGAAGATGGCCGCACGGGGCGGCCACCTCTTAAAGGCATCAATTTCCCAACCCCTGGCGGGGCTTTCTTTCTTTGTTTCAGGAACGGATGCCATAGTAAGGCTCTTATAAATGAAAGTAAAACGAGAATTCTTGTAAAACATTTCAAGAAAGTCTTATACTGATGCAACTGCACCACCAAGAAAGGCATGGCATGGCGAACCAGAAATACGATGCGTTTCTCGCCGTCGCCCGCCGCGGCAGCTTCAAGGCGGCGGCCGAGGAATTGGGCTATACTCAGGCCGGTATCAGCTATCTCGTTAACGCCTTGGAAAAGGAGCTGGGCCTCACCTTGTTCCTGCGGGAATACGGCGGCGTGCACCTCACCACCGAGGGCCGCGACATCCTCGAACTTGTGCAGGCGATCAACGCCGACGAGCAGGCCCTGACCACCCGCGTGCGCGAGCTTGCCCATCGCGAAGGGGGCCTCGTGCGCGTGGGCGCCTTCACGAGCGCCGCCATCGAGTGGTTCCCCGAGATCGCCAAGGCCTTCCTCGCCCGCTACCCCAAGATCGACCTGAAGCTGCTGTGCATCGACGACGAGGACGAGCTGGTGGACGCCGTCTGGGAGGGCCGCGCCGACTGCGCGTTCTCCATCGCCCCCGACCGCCGCCACCTGGACGCCGTGGCCCTGCACACCGACCCGCTGCTCGTGGTGCTGCCGCCCGACCATCCCCTGGCCGACGCGCCGGTCTTCCCCACCGAGGCCTTGGCGAGCGAGCCCTACGTGCAGCTCCAGGGCAACGCGCGCCCCTCGGAGATGGAGGCGCTGTTCGAGGCCAACGGCGTCACGCCCAACGTGCGCTTCACCGTGGACTCCGACTACGGCGTCATGGCCATGGTCAGCGCCAGCCTGGGATTCTCGGTACTGCCGAGCCTCATCCTGTCGCGACCGCTGTTCCCCTTGGCCGTGCTGCCCGCCGAGCGCGAGTGCGCCCGCGAGATCTCGCTGGCCGTGCGATCCTGGGAGGCGGCATCGGCCGCCACCCACGCCTTCGTGGAAACCGCCCAGGCCTGGGTCGCCGAGCGCTACCCCGCCTGAGCCCTGGCGCCCCCCCACAGTCCACTCCCACCTCGCCCAAACGACCGAAATAACGTTTGGGCGTGTCGAAGGGGCCTCTAGGGAGCCGAAAGACTCGCTCAAACGTCATTTCGGTCGCTTCCGCACGCCGTCGCCCTCGCTCAAACGTTATTTTGGTCGCTTGACGCAGCCAAGGGGCCGGAAAGCGTGATGGCGAACGTATCGCCGTCGACGGCAGCCCGCAGGCTGAGGCCCAGAGCATCGGCAAGGCTCGCCGCGATGGCCAGCCCCAGGCCGCTGCCCCCAGCGCGGCGGGCCGCGTCGCCCCGATAGAAGCGCTCGAACAGGCGATCCACCTCGATCTCTTCCAACCCCTCCGCTTCGTTGGCCACGGAAAGGGTGAAGCCCGCGCGCTCGCCTTCGCCTTTCTCCGCGCTGCGGCGCAATGTCACCCGCGGTGCGGCCGCGCCGTGGCGCAGCGCGTTGCCGAGAAGATTGCCGACAATGCGGGCGAGGGCCTCGCGGTCGGTAACGACCACCACATCCTCGTCGAGGGAGATATCGGGCTGCCATTGGCGTTCGGCGAAGGCGGGATAGCGCTCGGCCGCGCAGGCGGCCACCACGTCGGCCACGTTCACCGGCTCGCGCACCAGCTCGCGGCCGCCGTCGTCGGCCTTGGCGTATTCGAACAGCGCGTCAACCAACCCGCGCATCGCCCCCAGGCGCTCCGCGGCGGCCGCCACGCACTCGTCGCGCTCGGCCGCAGTGCCGGCCACGGCATACAGCTGCAAGTAGCCCTGGGCGCCGGCCAAAGGCGTGCGCACATCGTGGGAGAACGAGGCCAGATTCTCCTGCAGCACCCGCCGCTCTTCGGCAGCGCCCCGACGCGCCTCGTAAGCCTCGTCGATGAGCCCGCTGGCCTCCCGAGCCAACTCGCGCGCAGCCCCCGTGGGAAAGCGCAGCGTCAGGGGCCGTGCGCTCTGCCCCCGCGTCGCCAAGTTCCGCGCCATCTCCCGCATCTGCCGCTCCGTCGCCACGGCATAGACCCCCAGCGCCACAGCGAGTAGGAGACACAGTGTTCCAAGCCAGATCATCACAGCCTCTTTTCCCAGTCGAGCATCTTCAAAGCGCCCGGCGGCGCATCACCAGCAGGACGACGCCCAAGGCTCCCGCCGCCAGCATAACCACCGGCGCAATGTCAGCGGCCACCGGCGTACAGCCCTCGCCCATCATCCATTGCAGCTGGGCCGCCGGCAACCACGCGGGCACCATAGTCGCCGTCTCGAAAAACGCCGACGACATCTCGGCTGTCGCAGGGAGCCCGGGAAGCCCGATCGCCGCCGCCAGTTGACCCCCAATCACGGACAAATTCGCCAGCAGCACCTCCACCTGGCCGCTACCCAGAAGCAGCGCCGATGCCACCGTGGGCGCAACCCGCTTCGTCGCCACGGCCACAGCCACCGTCAGCAATCCGTACACTTCAACAATCAGCACCAAATGCAGCGCCCAGCGAAGAGTGCGCCCCGTCGGCACGTTCACATCCAGAAGTGGGAAGAGCGGAATGATCGCGCAGGCCGTCGCCAAACCGATGAGCACGAACAGCGTCGTCATCAGCGCCACGGTCACCGCCGCGGCCAGCACGAAGTCGCGACGGAAAGACGGCCCCACCGCCAGCGACCGGCAGATTCCCGCGCGAAGCTCCTCGCCGAAGAGCACAGCCACCAGCAGAAGCACAAGCGGCACAAGAAAGTACACAACCCCGCCTTCTCCCAAATATCCTTCGGGATCCAGGCTCACCATCGCCTCCTTGCTGCAAAGGGGAGGAATGTTGCGAAAACCCGCCTGCCCATGGTAGTTCTGCCCGATAGACACCATGTCCCACACCATGATGACCGCGAACAGGGCGATAAATCCCCAGAACATCCGATTTCTTATCAAACCGTACCACTGGGCACGCACGAGGTTAATCATGGTTCTCACCGCTCTGCGTCCCGCGCACGGAGCCGGTGCCGCCCATGAGCTCTACGAAGTAGTCCTCGATGTCGCGCGCGTGCACGTACAGGCCGCTCACGGGCACGCCGGCCTCCAAGAGCAGGCGGCCCACCTCCTCGGCCCCGACCGCACCGGTCACGCGAATAGCATCGTCGGGCATCACCGTGAAGCGCGCCTCGGGGCACGCCTGTTCTAACACGGTGAGGGCCCGAGGGGCGTCGGCGGTTTCTACGCACAGATAGTCGGCACAGGCCTCCTCCACCTCGGCGGCGGTCATCTCGGCCACGAGGCGTCCTGCGCGGATGACCCCGTAGCGCGTCGCCATGCGCTCCAGCTGGTCGAGCACGTGCGAGCTGATCAAGACGGCCACCCCGCGCTCCTCGGCCGCACTTGTCAGCAGACGGCGCACCAGGCGCACCCCCTCGGGGTCGAGGCCGTTGAAGGGCTCGTCCAAGAGCAGCAGGTCGGGACGGCCCACCAACGCCAAGGCCAGCCCCAGCCGCTGCTTCATGCCGAGCGAGTAGCCCCGGGCGTAATCGCGGGCCGCCTCCCCGAGTCCCACGGCCTCCACCATCTCGGCCGCGGCGCGCTTCGGATCGGGCAGTCCCTGGGCGATCGCCCGCACCGTCACGTTCTGCACGCCCGTGAGCGACGGGTTGATAGTCGGATGCTCGATGAGGCACCCGATGCGCGGGCTCGTCTGACAGGGACCGAACGCCTCGCCGCACACCGCCACCGCGCCGGCCGTGGGAGCCAGATACCCGGCGATCATCTTCAGCAGCGTGGATTTGCCCGCCCCGTTGCGACCGACGAGCCCGTAGATGTCGCCGGGCTGCAGGGCCAGCGACACCCCGTCGACGGCCCGCTTTCCCCAGAAGACGCGCGTAAGACCCTCGCAGCGCAGTGCTTCCATGGTCCGTTCCTTTCTCTCGAAGCCATTCTACCGTCCATCTTAGGAAACGGATTTCCAGAAGCCTCCCAGAACGTTCCAAGAATATGCCAAGATTGGTATCAGATGCTTTTCACAAGGAGGGCTGCTCGTCGCGCAGCTTGAAGCCGACGCCCCAGACAGTTTCCAGGTAGTCCTCGGTACCCGTGCCGCGCAGCTTGGCGCGGATGTTGCCGATATGGGTGGCGACGGTCTTGTCCTCCAGGGCCGCCTCGTCGCCGCCGACAGCCGCCGACAGGGCGCGCTTGGTGTGCACGCGGCGCGGCTCGGCCATGAGCGCGCGGATGATCTCGTACTCGGTGCGCGTCAGGCGCACGGGCATCCCGGCCACCGTGAAACGGCGGGCTGCCTCGTCCAGTTCCCATTGCCCGAAGCGCAGCACGGGAACAGCCGCACCGGCAATGGCGGGGGCAACGGCGGCGCCCGCGGCCGAAGAACCGCTGCGGCGCAGCACCGCCTCGCAGCGGGCCAGCAGCTCTTCCAGGTCGAAGGGCTTCACCAGGTAGTCGTCGGCACCGCGGTGCAGCACGTCCACGCGATCGGCCACTGTCGCCCGCGCCGACAGCACTACCACGGGCAGCCCCGCCGCCCGCGCCGCGGCCACCACCTCTTCCCCGCTCGCCCCGGGCAGCATGAGATCGGTGATCACCAGGTGGAAGCCCGCGGATGCACCGGCCGAGCCCGTGCCGCCCGCGGCCACGGCACTGGCCGAGGCCGCCCCCGCGCCCGCGCCACCGGCCAGGCACATCAGCCCCTCGGAGCCGGAGAAGGCTGCCGTGCACATCGCGCCGGCCTTCTCCAAATAGGAGCAGACGACGCGATTGATCGCCGCGTCGTCCTCCACCACCAGTATGCGCGCGCCGGCCACCACGGCTTAGATGACCACCATGTCGTGGGTCGACTTCGTGAACACCTCGAAGCCGTTCTCGGTGACGACGCCGAAGTCCTCCAGGCGCATGCCGAACTTCCCCGCCACGTAGATGCCCGGCTCCACAGTGACCACGTTGCCCGCGACGAGCGGCTCCTCGTTGCGCAGCGACAGCACCGGCTCCTCGTGGATGTCGAGGCCCACGCCGTGGCCGAGCCCGTGGCCCATGGCCCCGGCGAAACCGCCCTCGGCCAGCACCGCCTCGGCCCGCTCGTGGGCCTGCCTGCCCGTCACACCGGGGCGCAGCATCGCCTCCACGGCCTCGTTGGCCGCGCGCACCGTGTCCCAGGCCGCGCGCAGCTGGCTGTCGGGCTCGCCGACGAACACCGTGCGCGTCATATCCGAGCAGTAGCCGTAGGACTTCGCTCCGAAGTCGAGCACCACGCACTGGCCCGCCTCCAGCATGGTCGCGCCCGGCACCGCATGGGGGTTCGCCGCGTTGGCGCCCGTGGCCACGATGGAGGCGAAGGCCAGTCCCTCGGCCCCGTGGCGCAGCATCCACTCGTCCAGCTCCAGCTGCACCTCGCGCTCGGTCATGCCGGGGCGCATGAACTCCACGATATGAGCGAAGGCCCCGTCGGTGATGGACTGGGCCCCCTTCATGCGGGCCATCTCGTAGCGTTCCTTCACCGACCGCAGATGTCGCACCACCCCGTCGGTCTCGCCCATGGGGAAATCGGCCGGAAAGGCCTTCTGCAGGGCGCGGTACTCGGCCAGGGTGATGGTGTCCTCGATCTGCAGCTCGGCCCCGGGCATGCCGTGGAGCCACGACCCGTTCCACTGGCGTGCCACAAAGGAGGCGTGGCTCTCGCGGGTGTCGTCCACGCGGATGGGCGTGCGGCGCGCCGCCTGCTCACAGGCCTTCACGTAGCGGGAATCGGTGTGCAGCACCACGCGGTCGGGGGCCACGTACAGGGCATGGGCGTCCTCGTCGTCGAACACGCCATCGAAGGCGGTGAGCCAGCGGATATTGGCGGTGTCGCGCACCAGAATGGGCGAAGGGCGCCCGTCGCGGCGCTGGTTCATCGCGCGCAGCAACTGGCCCACATGCCACTCGCAGGCCACCGGGTTGTGCAGTTCATCGAAGACGGTCATGAGCCTTCCTTTCCCAACAGAGTGAACGTAGGCCGTTGCGGAGGCGGGGGCGTCCGCGCCGCCCTCCCGACCCACCTTGCCGCTATTCGCTTGCCTCTTCCAACAGCATATCCAGCGCGTGCAGGTAACCTTCCTTGCCGAGGCCCTTCACCTGGCCCACGCAGGCCGGGGCGATCACCGAGATGCGGCGGAACTCCTCGCGCTGGGAGATGTCCGACAGGTGAATCTCCACTACCGGCACGTCGATGCACTCCACCGCGTCGTGGAGCGCGTAGGAGTAGTGGGTGTGGGCGCCCGGATTGTACACGATGCCGTCGTAGCGGCCGTGGGCCTCGTGCAGCTTGTCCACCAGGACCCCCTCGTGGTTCGACTGGAAGCAGTCCACCTGGGCGCCGCGCTCGGCCCCGTAGGCCACCACCATGGCCTCGATATCGGCCAGGGTATCGGTGCCGTAGAACTTCGGGTCCCGATGGCCCAGCATGTTCAGGTTGGGGCCGTTCATCAGCAGGATCTTCTTCACTTCGATGCCTTTCTCGCACCCAGCGCGCCGCGCCCGATGCCGGGCGCCCGCGCTCAACGTACGCTACTTCGACGCCTCCCAGGCGCGCAGGTGCTCCAGGATGACGGCGTCGTCCACTCCCGCAAGCTCCCAGTCGCCTATGTCGCGGGGCATCACGAAGCGCACCTGGCCGCCGCGGGTCTTCTTGTCGCGCTTCATGGCGGAAAGCATCTCCTCGGCCGGAGCCGACCACGCCAGCGCCGGCAGCCCCAGGCTGTCCAGCAGCTCGCCCTGGGCCTGAACCAGCTCGGGCGGCGTGCCGACCACATCTGCCCCGAGGCGCGCCGCGAAGCGCATGCCCTCGGCCACGGCCGCCCCGTGGGAGAAGGTGCCGAAGCCGGCCAGGGCCTCGATGGCATGGCCTAAGGTGTGGCCGTAGTTCAGGCACTCGCGCACGCCGCGGCTCTCCGTCTTGTCGGCGGCCACCACGTTGGCCTTGAACACCACCGAGCGCGCGATGGCCTCGGCCACCACGGCATCGGTGCGGGCCACCATAGCCTCGGCGTGGTCCATCATCCAGAAGAAGAACTCGTCGGAGTCGATGACCGCCGCCTTGGCGATCTCGGCGCAGCCGCAGGCCCATTCGCGCTCATCGAGCGTGGCCAGGGTGGCAGTGCAGGCGCCCACGTAGGCCGGTTGCTTGAAGGTGCCCACGAGGTTCTTCCCCGCCTCCAGGTTCACACCGGTCTTTCCCCCCACCGAGGAGTCCACCATGGCCAGAAGGGTGGTGGGCACCTGCACGAAGGGGATACCGCGCATGTAAGTGGAGGCGACGAAACCGGCCAGGTCGCCCACCACACCGCCGCCGAGGGCCACCACGGCGCAGTCACGGGTGAGGCCCAGGGCCGCCATGGCGTTCCACACCTCGCCGGCCACGGCCAGCGACTTGGCCTCCTCGCCGGCCGGCACCACCACGTCGCTCACGCGGAAGCCCGCGATCTTCAGCGACGCCTTGGCCGCGTCCAGATACAGCGGGGCCACGTTCGTATCGGTCAGGATCAGCAGATGCGGCGCGTCGGCCACCGCAGGCAGGCGCTTCAGCGAGGTGCCGAGCCCTTCCAGCACCGCGTCGCCGATGCGCACGTCGTAGGGCACTTCGCCCGGGATGTTGACGACTACTTTGGTTGCGGGCACAGGATACCCTCCTTTTCCAGAATGCGTTGCACTTCGCGGGCGATGGCGAACACCGACTTGCCCGCCGTGTCCACCGTGGCGTCGGCCACGGCCTCGTAGAGGGGCAGCCGCTCGGCGGCGCGGGCCCGGGCCGCTTCCAGGTTCTGGAACAGCGGCCGGGTGGACACGTCGCTGATGCGGCTGGCGGCCTCGTCGGCGGTCACGTGCAGATACACCACGAAGCCGCTCTCGCGGAACACCTCGTGGTTCTCGGGCGTGACCACCACGCCGCCCCCGCAGGACACGAGCAGCGGATCGGGCTTGGCGCCCAGCTCGCGCAGCACCTCGGTCTCGATGGCGCGAAATCCCGCCTCGCCCGACTCGGCAAAGATATCCTTCACGCGCTTGCCCTCGCGGCGCTCGATGTAGGTGTCCATGTCCACCGAGGCCACACGGCAGCTGCGCGCGAGGCGGCGGGCCACCGAGGTCTTGCCCGCCCCCATGAAGCCGACGAAGAACACGGGGCGCGCCAGGGTGAGCCGTTCGGGCTCGAACGCGCGGCGCGGGGCGCTCGGGTTTCTCTTCCCCATGCTAGCGCCCCATGGTGCGCAGGCGCTGCTTGTAGGCCTTGATGGAGGCCTTGATGTCGGCCATGCAGGTGCTGCCGAAGGCCTCGATGTAGGCGTTGGCCAGGGCGAAGGCCACCTCGCCTTCGGCCACCACGGCGGCCGCGGGCACCGCGCACACGTCCGAACGCTCCTTGGACGCCTCTTCCGCATCCAGGGTGTCCAGGTTCACCGTGCCGAGCGGCTGCATCAGCGTGGGGATGGGCTTCATGGCCGCGGTCACCACCAGGGGCATGCCGTTGGTCATGCCGCCCTCAAGGCCGCCGGCGTTGTTGGACGAGCGCACGAAATCGCCGCCCTCCAGCACGATGGGATCGTGCACCTGGCTGCCCGGGCGGTCGGCCGCCTTAAATCCGAGGCCGAATTCCACGCCCTTGATGGCGGGAATGGAGAACAGGGCCGCGCCGATGCGGGCGGTGAGACGGTCGGCGCCGCAGGCGTAGGTGCCCAGGCCCGGTACCAGGCCCGTGGCCACGATGCGGAAGGTGCCGCCCAGGCTCTCCCCCGCGTCGCGGGCCTTGTCGATGGCGCGCTTCATGGCCGTGGTGGCCCGCACATCGGGGCAGCGCATCTCCGACAGCTCGATGTCGAGCGGCTTGTGCCCAGCGGCGTCGGCCATGGTCTCGTCGGCCATGGCCGCGTCCCCCACCGACACCACGTAGCTCATCACATCCACGCCCAGCTCGGCCAGAAACTCCCGGGCGATGCCGGCGGCGGCCACGCGGGCCGCCGTCTCGCGGGCGCTCGCCCGCTCCAGAATATTGCGACAGTCGTCGGTGTTGGTGCGCAGCACGCCCACCAGATCGGCGTGGCCCGGGCGCGGGCACACCTCGCGCACCAGATCAGCGGGGGCGCTGCCGAAAGGCGCCATGCGGTCGGTCCAGTTCTCCCAATCGCGGTTGGCCACCGTAAGGGCGATGGGGCTGCCGATGGTGCGGCCGAAGCGCACACCGCTCGTCACCTGCACCGTGTCCTTCTCGATGGCCATGCGGCCGCCGCGACCGTAACCGGCCTGGCGACGCGCCAGATCGGCGTTGATGTGCTCCACCGACACCGGCAGACCCGCCGGCACGCCCGTCACGATGGCCGTGAGATTCGGCCCGTGACTCTCTCCCGCTGTGATGTATTCCATAGATTCGCTTCCTCACCAAGGGGGCACCTGGGCGCCCCGAACGTACGCGCGCTATTGTAGCGCACTCGGATACCTGGTGAGCAGCGCAAACCCCTAGAACTCGGCGTTTCCCACCGTACGGGGGTGCGGAATGACGTCGCGGATGTTGCTCACGCCGGTCAGGTACATCACCAAACGCTCGAAGCCCAGGCCGAACCCGGCATGGGAGCAGCTGCCGTAGCGGCGCAGATCCAGGTAGGCGCGGTACTGCTCGGCCTCCATGTCCAGCTCGGCGATGCGACGCTCCAGCACTTCCAGGCGCTCCTCGCGCTGAGAGCCGCCCACGATCTCGCCGATACCCGGCACGAGGCAGTCCATGGCGGCCACGGTGCGGCCGTCGTCGTTCAAGCGCATGTAGAAGGCCTTAATGGCGGCCGGGTAATCGGTCACGAAGGTGGGGCAGCCGAAGTGCTCCTCGGTCAGGTAGCGCTCGTGCTCGGTCTGCAGGTCGATGCCCCACTCCACGGGGTACTCGAAGGTGCGCCCGGCAGCCTGGGCCGCAAGCAGGATGTCCACGGCCTCGGTGTAGGTGACGCGGGCGAAGTCGGAGGCGGCCACGTGGGCAAGGCGCTCGATGAGCCCCTTGTCCACGAACTTGTTCAGCATGGCCAGCTCGTCGGGGCAGCGCTCCATCACCTCGGTGATGACGTACTTCAGCATGGCCTCGGCCAGTTCCATGTCGTCTTCCAGATCGGCGAAGGCGATCTCGGGCTCTACCATCCAGAACTCGGCGGCGTGACGGGCCGTGTTGGAGTTCTCGGCGCGGAAGGTGGGGCCGAAGGTGTACACGTCGCCGAAGGCCAGGGCGAAGTTCTCGGCGTTCAGCTGGCCGGACACGGTGAGCGACGCCGGCTTGCCGAAGAAGTCCTCGCTCCAATCCACCTCGCCGGCCGCAAGGGCGCCCTCGCTGGCCGCGGCCGCCTCGGCGCTCACGAGCGGCGGGCAGGCCGGGTCGATGGTGGTCACGCGGAACATCTCGCCGGCACCCTCGCAGTCGCTCGCGGTGATGATGGGCGTGTGCACATAGACGAAGCCGCGATCCTGGAAGAAGCGGTGGATGGCCCCGGCGGCCACCGACCGGATGCGGAACACGGCGCGGAACAGGTTCGTGCGCGGGCGCAGGTGCTGCTGGGTGCGCAGGAACTCCGGCGTGGCGCGCTTCTTCTGCAGCGGGTAGTCCGGCGTGGAGGTGCCCTCCACGCGGATGGTGGCCGCTGTCAGTTCGAAGGGCTGCGGGGCGTCAGGGGTCAGCTTCAGCGTCCCTTCCACCACGAGTGCCGCCGACACGTTCTGATGGGCGATCTCGTCGTAGTTCTCCAGGGTGGCGCGGTCCATGACCACCTGCAGGTCCTTGAAGCAGCTGCCGTCGTTCAAGGTGACGAAGCCGAAGTTCTTCATATCGCGGACTGACTTGACCCAGCCGGCCACCGTGATGGCCTTCCCCTCGAAGGCGGCGGCGTCGGCGTAGAGCTGAGCGATCTTGATGCGGTTCATAGATGCGCGACCTTTCCCCATAGGTGAGTTTTCCGTTCCGGCTATGATAGCAGGACGACGGCCTCGCGCCTATGCCCCCGCGACCGGGATGCTACAGATTGAACCCCGCAGCCTGGGCCATGACGGCGAACAGCTCGTCCTCGGGAATGTCGAGGGCCGCCTCCTCGGTGATGTCGCGCAGGATGCCCACGGTGACCACGGCCTGGCCCACCAGCATGCCCGCCCCGTCGAAGAAGGCGCAGCCGGCCTCGCGGGCCGCCCGGGCAAGAGCCGTCTCACCGTGGCCGTACACCACGTCGAACACCGTCTGGTCCGCGCGGAGCAGAGCGGTGTCGAAGGGGGCCTCATCGCCCTCGTTCATGCCCAGCGGCGTGGCGTCGATGATGATGTCGGCGGCGGCGATGGCCTGGCGCGACGTGTCGTAGCTGCCGTAGCGGAAGTTCACCTGCTTGTACACCTCGGCGAAGCTGAGATGGTGCTCGCGCAGGGCCGGCATGTCCACGATGCGGCCCACCATCTCCCCCAGCTCGTCCACATAGGTGCGCAGCACCTCGTGGGAGCGCTCCACGCTGCGGCCCACGAGCACCACCTCGGCCGGCCCCGCCTGGGCCACGGCGTGCAGGATGGACAGCGACGTGGGACCCGTGCCGCAGACGATAACCGAGGCGCCCTTGAAGGTCACGCCCGCGCGCTCCAGATAGGCCACGCAGCCCTGGCCGTCGGTGTTGTAGGCGATGAGCGTGCCGCCCTTGTTCGCCAGCACGTTGGCCCCGTGGGCCAGACGGGCCGAGGCCGCCTGCACGTCGGCCGCCGCGAAGGCCGCCGGCTTGTAGGGCGTGGTGATGTTGATGGAGAGGAAGTCGCGCTCGGCCAGGAAGCGCTCGGCCTGGGCCGGTTCGGGCAGGTCCTGGGCCCCGTAGACCCAGGGCAGGCCCGCGCGCTTGAACACGGCGTTGTACATGACTGGCGACTTGGAATGCCCGATGGGGTGTCCCAGGATGTACAGATGCTCGGTCACGGCCGCTCTCCTTCCACTTGTTGGATGTTCGCGACGGGCTCCGGCGCCCGATCGCCCAAAATGGCGCGCTCCAGGTTGCGCAGCAACAGCGTGTGGGGCAGATCCTGCTCCACCAAGGGCTGCAACATATAGGCGGGAAGGCCCGCAGCGTGGGCCCCCAGCACATCGGTGGCCAGCTGGTCGCCGATGACCACGGTGTCGCGCCGGGTCGCCCCCAGCTTCCCCATGCCCGCGAAGAAGGCCGGCGGCAGGGGCTTCATCGCCTTGGCCACCACGGGAATCTCCAGTTCCGCTCCCAAGCGATGGGGCATGTCGTGCCAGTTGTTCGACACCAGGCAGAACGCCACCCCGGCCTCCCGGGCGCGCCCGAGCCACATCCCCACGTCGCGGGGGATCTCGTGGGTGTCGCGGGCGAGGATGGTGTTGTCGATGTCGAGCAGCACGTGGATGCGGCCGCAACCGACAAGGTCGCGGTCGATGTCCACGCAGGTGATGCGCGAGAAGTACCGGTCGGGGGTGAGCAGGGCCATGGGCGCAGCGAGAAGGTCGGCCTACTCGGAGCCGCCGTCGCCGGCATCGGCGTTGCCCTTGCCGCCGGAATGGTCGGCGATGGCCTGCTGGTGCTGCTCGTAGGTCTCGCTGAAGTAGTGCTGCAGCACGCCGTTCTCATCGGGCACGAAGTAGAAGAACATGTCGCTGGTCTCCAGCGGCGCGCACACGGCCTCCAAGCTGGCCAGGCCCGGCGAGCAGATGGGCGTGGGCGGCAGGCCCTCGTTGGTATAGGTGCTGTAGGGGTCGTCGGCGTGCACTTCCTCGCCCGTGGGGTCGTGGCCCACCACGTAGGCGGTGGTGGCGTCGGACTCCAGGTAGGGGCGCTCGGACGCCAGGCGGTTGTAGAACACGCCGGCCACGTGGGCCCGCACCTCGGCATCATCGGAGGACTCCTTCGCCACGATGGAGGCCAACGTCACCGTCTGGTACAGGTTCAGCCCCTGGCTCTCGGGGAAGGCGTAGGACAGATTCGCCGTTTCCTTGGCGAATTGGTCCAGCATCATGCGCACCACGGCCTCGGCGTCCATGTCCTCGGTCACGCCGTAGGTCTTGGGGAACAGAAAGCCCTCGAGGGAGTTGATGCCCGCCGTCTCCAGGAACGGATAGTCGCCCGCATAGGTGCTGGCATCGGACGAGGCGTCCAGGAAGGACTGGGCCGTCACGCGGCCGCCCGTGGCCTCTTCCACGAGCGCCGCTAAGGCCTCGCGGGTGATGTCCTCGGGCACGGCCAGCTTATCGCCCACGAAGGCGGGACCGGCCATGATGGTCTGTACCAGCTGCTCGGGGGTGCTGCCGCCGGCGAAGGTGTAGGTGCCGGGGATGAGCGAGGAGGCCGCCTCCAGGCGGTTCACCTCGTTCACGAAATCCTGGGACGTGGCCACCAGCTTCGCCGCCACGAGCGCCTCGCCGATGGACGACGCGCTCTCCCCTTCCTCGATGGTCACCTCCACCGACTGGCCCTCGGGCAAGAGCTCCACCTGGGGCGTGCAGCCGCGGAAGAGGAAGAAGGCGCCCACGGCCAGCACGATCACGATGAGCACCGCCACGAAGATGGCCGGCTTCGGATCGCGCTTGGGCATGATGGCGCTGGTATCGTAGGTGCGGAACTCCCGATCGCCCTTGGCATGGGCCGCGCGGGCCGCATGGGTGGGACGGGAGGAATAGGTCACGGTCTTCTTGTGAAGGGCCACGGGACAGCCTTTCTCCTGGATGGCCGACCGAAAGGCGGAATGCCGGCGCGGCGCCTCCCCTAGGCGCGGGCGCGCTCGTCGAGCCACGATTGCAAAAACAAACTCGCGGCTATCATATCCACTTTTCCGCGCATCTCGCGCTCGCTGAGGCCCTTTTCACGCAAACTCCGCTTGGCCTCGGCCGAGCTAAGGCGCTCATCTGCGAAAACGTGGGGAATGCCGCAGGCGTCGCTGATGGTCGCGGCCACCTGGCGGATGCGGGCGGCCTGGGGGCCCTCCTCCCCGGCCAGGGTGCGGGGCAGCCCGCAGACGAACAGCTCCGGCTCCCAGTCTTCCAGCAGGCGGCGGAAGGGCTTGGCCGCGCCCGTCACCTCGGCGGCGGGCAGCACGGCCACGGGGCTCGCCACCCGCTCGCCGGGATCGCTCACGGCCACCCCCACGCGCACTTCCCCGATATCAAGCGCCATGACGCGCACGGTTAGCGCACCTCCAGCAGTTTCTGGCGCAGCTCCGCCTCCATGCGGCGCATCTCCACCTCGGCCTCGGCGCGCTTGGCGCGACCCTCGGCCTGGATCTTCATCACCTCGTCGAAGGTCTGGATGAGGTTCTCGTTGGTGGCCTTCAGCGTCTCGATGTCCACGATGCCGCGCTCGGACTCGCGGGCCACCTCCACCGTGGACTGCTTCAGCTTCTCGGCGTTCTTGCGCAAAAGCTCGTTGGTCATGTCGGTGACGGCGGTCTGGGCGCGCAGAGCCGCCTCGTTGTTGGCCAGGCCCAGCGCCAGCAGCATCTGGCTCTTCCACAGCGGGATGGTGTTCACGAGCGTGGTCTGGATCTTCTCGATCATGAGCATCTCGTTGTTCTGCACGAGACGGATCTGCGGGGCCATCTGCATAGCCACAGTGCGGGACAGATCCAGGTCGGAGAGCTTCTTCTCGAAGCGGTTGCAGGCCGCCGACAGCTTCTGCACCGCCTCGGCGTCTTCGGTGGAGGCCGAGGCCTGGGCCTTGGCGGCCAGCTCGGCCAGCTCGCCCTCGCGCACCTCGGCCAGGCGCTGGCGGCCGGCCAACAGGTACATGGTCAGCTCCTTGAAGTAGGTGAGGTTCAACTCGTAGAGCTTGTCCAGGGTGGCGGCGTCCTTCATGAGGGTCACCTGGTGGGCCTCAAGGGCGCGGGCGATCTTGTCCACGTTGGCCTCGGCGGTGTCGTAGCGGGCCTTCAGGGCCACGATCTTGTTCGCCTGGCGCTTGAACAGGCCGAAGAGTCCCTTCTCCTCGTCGTCGGTGTCGAAGCTCTTCAACTCGGTCACCACCGAGGCGATCAGGTTGCCGGCCTCGCCCAGATCCTGGGTGCGCACCTTCGACAGGGCCGTTTCCGAGAACGACGCCATCTTCTTCTGGGCGCCCGACCCGAAGGTGAGCACCTGCTGGGAGTTGGCGATGTCGATCTGCTGGGCGAAGGCGTCCACCTGGGCCAGCTCTTCGGCCGAAAGCGAATCGGCCAGGGAGGGGGCCGCGGGGGTCTCCACCTCGATGATGGAGGCCTCGGCCACCGGCTCGTCGGCCACCGGATCCAGGGTGAGGGTGGGGGCCGGGATGTTCGTGAGGTTCGTCAGCTCGTCGTTCATGGGAGTTCCTTTCGAAAACGGGGGCGGTCGGCGGGGCGGACGCGCCCCGGATGAGGGTCGCGGGTCGGTCAGGGCTTCACATCGAAGGGGCCCTCGGTCAGCCCCTCTTGGGCCAGCATGGCATGGAGCACCGAGATGTCGGCGGACACGTCGAGGGACAGGTCCTGGTAGGTGTCGTCGAGAAGCTTCTCGAAGGCGCTGTGGAGCACGCCCAAGGTATGCTCGATCTCGCGGCGCGAGGAGGAGATGTTCTCGCCCTGCACCGGCTGCTCTTCCAGGCTCTCGTAGGCCGCGAGCAGCTTCACCGTGGTGGGCAGGTAGTAGGTGGTCAGACGGTCGAGGCCGTCGATGACGGCGGGGGCCTCCTCGACCCGGGCGAGGATGCGGGCCACCACCTCCTCGATGGCCACGATGCGCGCGCTCACGGCCGCGTCATCGATGGCCTCGTCCAGGGGCCGCAGCTGGGCCAGGTAGTCCTGACCCTTCACGATAAAGGCGCGCTGCTCGGGGGTGAGGCGGTCGCTCAGGTCGCGCTCGCGGCTCTGGCGGGCGGCGACCTCGGCAGCCCGGGCCGCTTCAGCGGCGCGCTGGCTCTCGGCGATCTGGCGCTGGTGCTGCTGGAGCGCGCGGTACTGGCGATAGGCGTCGTCGGTCACCATAAGGGTGGTGTCCTCCTCGTCGATGCGCCCCTGGGGCACCAAACCGCGCTTCAGCAGCTTGCGTGCCTGGGCGCGGGCCTTGGCCGGGGTGATCTGGGCCCGCTGGGCGATGTCGTTGAAGGTGCAGGCCTCCCGATCGCCGAAGAGGCGGCGGAAGGTCTTCAGCGTACCCGCCGTGCGCAGGTTGCGAATACCGAAGCCTAAAAGCGTGGCGAAGCCCGCCGTGAGGGCGACGAAGAAGACGGCCGCCGCGATGCCGCCCGGCTGGGCCGCCGCGCTGGTTGCGAAGGCGATGATCGTGGTGAGGCCGAAGAAGAAGGTGCCCGCGCCGCCGGAGACGGCCATGATCGCGCCCGAGGCCGTGAGCCCCGCCGAGGAACGGAACCGCCGCTTGGCCAAAGCCGTCGGGCCCCAGCTGCCCGACGCGGGCGCCGAGGAGGCGGGAATGCCCCAGCCGTTCGGGGCCTGGGGCTGGGGCTGGGCCTGGGCGGCGCGTTGGGCGGCCTTGGCGGCCCGGCGCTCGCGCTTGACCTGCTGCTTCTGAACCCAGACCTGGCGCTTGCGGTCCAGTTCCTCATGGGCCTTCAGGTTGTCCTCTGGCTTCGAGCCCAGGGCCGCGGCCGCTTCGTCCACGCCCTTCTCCACCGCCTTGGCGAACTGTGAGAACGCCTTGTCCACCGAGCGGCACATGCGCTCGAAGTCCTTCGTCGACATGCCCGGTACGGGGCTGGCGCCCGGGCGGGTCGCCCACGGCCCCGTCGAGGCGGAACCGTCGCGATCGGTCGAGCGCGCCGACGGGCCGGCCGACGGGGCCCGGAAATCCTCAGGGGTCTCGTAGATGCACTCGGGCCCGGGCTGCTGCGGAACACCCGGCTGCTGCGGCTGGCTGGCACCGTTGTAGGGCCGCTGCGGCCCTCCCGTTCCCGGACTCTGCGGATTCATGCGGCAAAACTCCCAACCTGCTGGCGCGGCCCCAAACCGCGCACCGTCATTTTCCCCGCCATATTACCACGTCCCCGCGCCGCAGCCGCCCCATCCCACGCAATCAGCAAGGGCGCAGGAGCAGAAGCGCTCCATGCCCGGCACCCGCCTCTCCGGCAGCTCCCCCTCGTTGGTTATACCGACATTTATGCCGGCATCCCCGGGGACGGCGGCGCTTTCTCCAATGCTCGCGGGGTAAATCGACGGGTATAAGTCGGGGCAGCGAGAAAAGAACGAGCCCCGTCCGCAAGGAACGGGGCTCGTGACATGCATTGACCTCAATCGAGAAAGTTTACAGCACCATGTTCCGGGCGATTTCCAGGGCCTTGTCGATGCCCTCGGGGTTCTTGCCGCCGGCCTGGGCCATGGTGGGCTTGCCGCCGCCACCGCCCTGGACCGCCGGGCCCATGGCCTTGATGAGCGCGCCGGCATCGAAGCCCGCGGCCACGGCCTCGTCGGAGCCGGCCGCCAGCAGCAGAGGCTTGTCGTCCTTCACGCCCGCCACGACGATCGCGCCCGGCGCCTCCATGCGGCTCTTGAGCACGTCCCACAAATTGCGCAGCTGGCCGCCGTCGCGCACTTCGGTCCGCGCGATGATGACCGGATAGCCGGCCGGGGCCATCTGCACCTGGGCGAGCAGATCGTTGAACACGTCGCCGCCCACCATTTCCTTGGCGCGCTTGGCCTTGGTGCGGAAGTCCTTCAGGGTCTTCTGGTCGGCGGCCACGCGCTCGGACACGTCGAAGGGCGGCACGCGCAGGGTGGCCGCGGCCTCCTTCAGCTCGGCCTCCACCTTGTTCACGTAGGCGAGCGCCCCGAAGCTCGTCACGGCCTCGATGCGGCGCACGTTGGCGCCCACGGACGACTCGCTCGTGATCTTCAAAAAGCCGATCTCGGCGGTGTTGCCCACATGGCAGCCGCCGCAGAGCTCGCGGGACCTGTCCCCGGCCTCCACGACGCGCACCACCTCGCCGTACTTCTCGCCGAACAGGCCCGTGATGCCGGCGGCGCGGGCCTCCTCCAGAGAGGTCTCGTAGATGGTAGTGGGCACGGCATCCATGATGTGATCGTTGGCCTCGCGCTCCACCTCGGCCAGCTGCTCGGCCGTGCAGGCCTCGAAGTGGGTGAAGTCGAAGCGCAGGCGGTCGGGGCCCACGTAGGAGCCAGCCTGCTTCACGTGATCGCCGAGCACGCGGCGCAGGGCGGCGTGCAGGATGTGGGTGGCGGTGTGGTTGCGCTCGATGGCGGCGCGGCGACGGGCGTCCACGGCGGCCACCACGGTGTCGCCCACGGCCAGGGTGCCCTCGCCGTTGCGCACGCTGTGCACGAACAGACCGGCCTCGGGGGCACGGGTGTCCAACACGTAGGCGACGGACTCGCCGTTCTTCAGCTCGCCGGTGTCGCCCACCTCGCCGCCCATCTCGGCGTAGAAGGGGGTGGCGGCCAGCACCACTTCGCCAGTCTCGCCAGCGGCCAGGGTATCCGCTCGCTCGCCGTCGCGCACGAGGGCCACCACAGTGGTCTCGGCGACCGTAGCGTCGTAGCCGACGAAGGCCGTGGGACCCAGTTCGCGCAGCAGGTCGGCGTACACGCCGCCGTAGGTGGACCAAGCGGCCTCGGCGTCCTTGGCGCCGGCGGCGCGGGCGCGCTCGCGCTGGGCCTCCATGGAGCGCTCGAAGCCCTCCATGTCCACCTTCACACCGCGGCCCTCGGCGATCTCCTGGGTCACTTCCACAGGGAAGCCGTAGGTGTCGTGCAGGGTGAAGGCCTCCTCGCCGGAAAGCGTGTCGCCCTCAAGCTTGCCCAGGGCCTCTTCCAGGTAGGCCTGGCCCTGGCGCAGGGTGGCGCCGAAGCGCTCCTCCTCGGCCATGATGAGGCCGCGCTCCAGCTCGCGGTTCTCCACGATCTCGGGGTACACGTCGCCCATGAGGCGCACGATCTCGTCCACGTACTCGTTGAGGAAGTGGCCCTCGATGCCGATGAGCTGGGCCTTCATGATGGCGCGGCGCAGCAGGCGGCGTAGCACGTAGCCGCGGCCCTCGTTGCCCGGCAGGATGCCGTCGGCGATCATGAACGTGACCGAGCGGGAATGGTCGGCGATGATGCGCAGGGCCAGATCCACCTCGGCGTCCTCCCCGTAGGCGCGGCCGGACAGACGCTCGCCCACGGCCACGAGGCTGCGCAGCACGTCGGTCTCGTAGTTGGACTGAACGCCCTGCATGATGGCGGCCATGCGCTCCAGGCCCATGCCCGTGTCGATGTTCTTCTTGGGCAGGGGCAGAAGGGTGCCGTCCTCCTGGCCGTCGTACTGGGTGAACACGCAGTTCCAGAACTCCAGGAAGCGGTCGCAGTCGCAGCCCGGCGCGCAGTCGGGGCTGCCGCAGCCGAAGTCGGGGCCCTGGTCGAAGTAGATCTCCGAGCAGGGGCCGCACGGACCCGTGGGGCCGGCGCGCCAGAAGTTGTCGTCCTCGCCAAGACGGGAGATGTGGTCATCGGGCACGCCGAGGTTCTTCCAGATCTCGATGGTCTCGTCATCGTCCTCGAACACGGTGAAGTACAACCGCTCCGGGGGCAGGCCCAGGACATTCACGGAGAAGTCGTAGGCCCAGGCGCACATCTCCTCCTTGAAGTACTCGCCGAAGG
This sequence comes from uncultured Enterorhabdus sp., assembly GCA_947645965.1. Next base: position 53,827 of record CANSES010000002.1, read on the forward strand.
AGAAGTTGCCGAGCATCTCGAAGAAGCTGAGGTGACGGCCCGTGGTGCCGATGATGTCGATGTCATTGGTGCGCACGCACTTCTGCACCGTGGTCGTGCCGATATAGGGCGCCTCCAGCTGCTTCTGCTGCAGGAAGTAGGGCTTGAACTGCACCATGCCGGCACTCGTCAGCAGAAGCGACGGGTCGTCGGGAATGAGGGAGGACGAGGGCATGCGCTTGCAGCCCTTCTCCTCGAAGTAAGCGAGGTACTTCTCGCGAATTTCAGCGGTTGTCATGTACTGCATAGAGGTTCCATCCGTCCTTTACGGAGTGCCGAAAATATCCAACCGAAGATTATAGCGCAAATGCGGCCCCATCGCCGCGCATCACCATCTCCACAGCCCGGGGCGCCCGGGATTGCCGGCGCTCGGTCACAGCTGCGCGGCGCGCGGGCGCTGAGGGGGGGGGCGCACGCCCGAGGCCGGGCCCAACGCAAGCGGCCCCGCACGCCGGGTGCGAGGCCGCTGGACGGACTGCGAGGACGGAACGCTACTTGCGCCGCTTGTGGTGACGGGAATGGCTGCCGCCGGTATCGCCCGGATGCACCCGGCGAATACGGGGCAGCCGGTCGGTGATGCCGGCCATATCTTCCAGACGGATGGGCTTCATCGAGCCGGTGGTGTTGGTGGTGGAGGTGGCATCGGCGATGGGGTTCACCTTCTCGGCATTCTCGGGCGTGCCCTTGAAGAACACCCCGTCCTCGGCCACCAGATGCCGGCCGGTCTTCTTCTCGAAATAGTACACGAACACCGACTTGGCCACGGCCACGAGGGGAATGGAGGCCAGCATGCCCACAAGCGACCCCAGAAGCCCGCTCATGGCGCCGCCCAGCGCCGAGCCCACCATCAAGGCGAGCAGGGTCAGCGCCGGATGGATGTCCACGGAGTTTGCCATGATCTTCGGCGAGATGAAGGTGTAGACCAGCTGCTGGATGATAATGGTGCCGATCAGCGCGATGGCCGCGGTCATGGGGCCGGTGAAGATGGCCACGATGGCGGCCAGGGCGCCGCCGATCCAGGGGCCGATGATGGGAATGATGTTCATGACGCCGGTAATGAGACCGAGCACGGCGGCGTTGGGCACGCCGATAAAGCCGAACAGCACCCCGCAGCCCACGCCGATGATGGCGCACTGCAGAAGCGTTCCCTTGATGTAACCGCCCATCACACGGGTGAAGGTGGCGTGGAAGAACTCCGCGTCCTCCACGTGCTTGGGGCCGATGAGGCGGCGCGTCTCGCGACCGATGGCCGGCAACTCCATGAGCACCCAGAACGCGATGACGAGACCGAAGCCCAGGGCCATAAGGCCGTTGGCCAAGGTGGTGCCGAAGGCCATGACCCCGCTGCCCGCGCCCGAGGCGATGCCGGCCGCCCAGGTGGCGGCGGCCTTCTGGGCCTCGAGGATGAGATCCCTCACCGTGTCATCCTCGAAGAACTGGGCGTAGCGGGAGTACAGGTCGTTGCCCCAGGCGGTGACCGCGTCCACATAGTGCGGCATGCTGGTGAGCAAGTTGTTGAACTGCGCGTTCAGGCCGAACATAGGCGAGAACAGCAAGAAGCCCACGGCCAGCAGCACCAGGGCCATCAACAGGTAGGCAATGGTGGTGCCCACGGCGCGGTTCACATGGTGCTTTTCCAGACCGTTCACCACGCCGCGGAGGCAGAACACGATGATGAGCGTCCAGATGAGGATGGCCACGGGCACGGCGAGCACCCCCATGAGCCACACCACGCCGCCCAGCAGTATGAGGGCGGCGATGACCGACCACAGATCGAGGAAGCGCACCCGGGCCATCCGCTCGCGCGGCGTGAGGGCCACCGGCGCGGTCTGGGGGCCGCAGGAGGTCGAAGGCGTCGGGCGCGTGGGATCGCTCATGTTAAATCACCTGGCAAACTCTCAGAGGAAGGCGGGACTACTGAACCGTGAAAGGGCCCTTCTCGGCCGGTGCCGCATGGGCGGCCGCGGCATTGGGATCGATGGCGTCGGAAGCTGCGGGCGCATCGGTGTCGGCATCGGCGGCGGACACCGCGGCATTGGTCAGGGTCTCGGCAGTGCTGCCCAGCTGGCTCTCGAAGGCATCGTCGCGAGCCTCGCGGGCGGCCTCTTCGGCCTTGCGGGCCGCACGGCGGGCCTTCTGCTCGGACACCACGGCGCTGGCCGCGCCGCTCACGGCGTTCACGGCATCGGCCACCGTGGCCGAGCGGTCAGTGGCGCCCTCGGGTTTGGCACCGCCGCCGAGGCGCACCGACTCGTCGGAGGCGTAGCGGGGCTTGAACTTGTTGCGCAGCTTGCCCGTCAGGGTGTTCACCAGATCGATGGGAGCGCTCGTCACCGTGTCCACGGCGCCGGCGGCCTTCGAGACCGAATCGGTGATCTGGGTGACATCCTCCAGTATCTGGTCGACGCGCATCAGCTCCAAGTTCGCCGCGTCAACCGTCAGCGACAGGCGCTCGACCAAAGGATCGACGCGACCCACGGCCGGGCGCGCCTCCTCGGCCATGGCGTTGGCCTTCTCCATGAGCGGGGTCACCTGCTCGGTGATGAGCGTGTTCACGTTGCCGACCAAAGGCTCGACCTGGGCGGTGATCTTCTCCACGTTCTGCAGGGTGGGGGTCAGTTCCTTATGGGCATCGTCGATGGTGGAACGGGTGGAACGGATGGTCAGCGCCAGTTCCACGACGAACCAGACGAGCACCGCGCCCACGAGCACGTAGACAACGGGCAGCGCCACATCGATGATAGCTGCGAAATCCATGATGAGCCTCCTTATATTTCCGAAGACCTGACTATACTATTACCCCGCCCATTCTAATAAGGCCGTCCGAAATTTCACAGAAGGCCGCCACAGAGTAGCCATTCCGTAAACGGATGTTGACCGCGCGTCACGCCCGATGAGAGCCTAGGTATGGCGGTCGCGGGCCGCCGCCTCGATGCGCCAGGCCTCCCAGCCCCGCTCGCTGGGCTGGTAGAAGCAGCCCCGCTCGAGCCCGTCGGGCAGGTACTGCTGGTCGACCCAGCCGCCCGGATAGCTGTGTGGGTACTTGTACTGGCCGTAGTTCTCAGAACCGGGGCGATGGCGGTCGCGCAGGTAGTCGGGCACCTTGCGGGCCGGGCCGTGGCGCACCTCCGAGAGCGCCGCGTCAATGGCGGCCTCGGCGGCATTGGACTTCGGGGCCAAAGCCAGGTAGATGGCGGCCTGGGCCAGGTTGATGCGGCATTCGGGGTACCCGATGACCTCGGCGGCGCGGAAGGCGGCCTCGGCCACGAGCAGGGCCTGGGGGTCGGCGTTGCCGATATCTTCCGAGGCGGCGATGAACATGCGGCGGGCGATGAACTTCGGATCCTCTCCCCCGTCGATCATGCGGGCGAGCCAGTACACCGCGGCATCGGGGTCGCTGCCACGCATACTCTTGATGAACGCCGAGATGATGTCGTAGTGCATGTCCTTGTTCTTGTCGTAGGGCAGCGCCCGATGGGGCGTAGCCGCGCGCACCATGGCCTCGGTAATGGCGACCGGAGCCTCGCGCGTGCCCGACGCCACCATGCCCGCGGCCAGCTCCAGCGTGGTGAGCGCGCCGCGCCCATCGCCCCCGGCCAGGGTGACGATGGCCTCGCGGGCGGCGTCTTCCAGAACATAGAGGCCCGCAAGCCCCCGCTCGTCGGCCACCGCGCGGGCCGTAAGCTCGGCGATCTCGTCGTCGGACAGGGAGTGCAGCTCCACTACCCGGGATCGGGAGATGAGGGCCGAGTTCACCTCGAAGAAGGGGTTCTCCGTGGTGGCGCCCACGAGCACGAGCAGCCGGTCCTCCACGGCGTGGAGCAGCGTATCCTGCTGGCTGCGGTTGAAGCGGTGGATCTCGTCCACGAACAAAATGGTGCGCAGCCCGCTCATGACAAGGCGCTTCTCAGCCGCGTCGATCTCACGGCGCAGATCGGACACCGTGCCGCCGATGGCCGAGACCTCCACGAAGGTGGCCTTGGTGGACTCGGCGATCACGTGGGCCAGCGACGTCTTCCCCGTGCCCGCCGGCCCGAACAGGATGACCGAGCTCAAGCTATCGTTCTCGATGGCGGCCCGAAGCCAGCTGCCCTCGCCCACGGCCTCACCCTGGCCCACCACCTCGTCCAGCGTGCGCGGCCGCATGCGCACCGCCAAAGGCGCCACGGCGCTGCGCTTGTCGTTTTCCATAGCAGTAAATAAAGTGTCCATGGGCCTATGGTACCACCAAGCACGCCTCGTTCTCGAGTCAAATGCAAGATTTTTCGAACAAATGTATTAGAAGATGGCGGAGGGGATCTTCCTACACCATGCGGTTGGGCAGCAGAGCGAACAGCTGCTTGCGGGTGTGGATGCCGAGCTTCTTGTAGATGTTGTTCACGTGGGCTTTTGCAGTACCGGGCGCAATAACCAGCTCGACGGCAATCTCAGAGGTGGCCTTACCCTCGTACAGCAGCGCGAGCACCTGGCGCTCGCGGTCGCTCAGGCCGTAGATGGCCACGATGCGCTTGATGAACTCGGCGCTGTCGAAGGTGGTGATATGGCGCAATTGGGGCTGGGCCATATCGGTGGAGATGATCTTCCCCACAAAGTGCAGCCCCACCATCGCGAACGACACCAAGAGCACGATGGCCGCCAGCACGCAGGCCACGTGCACCGCTTCCCGAGCATCGGGGACAACGAGCACGTCCACGGCCACGAAGAGCTGTCGCCCCGCGAACAACCCCAGGTACAACCCCAAGATGAGCAGCGCCGCCGAGCGCACCACTTTGTAGCGCCGATCGTGGTTGAAAGCGCAGAACAGCACCAGCACGAACACGAGGAAGGTGAAAAAGCCGATCTCATTGAACACGTGAGGCGAAAGAGGCGCAGGGGCGCCTGTCAGCGCGAGCACCATGCCCATGACGATGACGGGCACGGCCAGGTAGTACAGCACCGAGATGCGCACCCGGTGTGAGAGCAGCACCATAACCAGACAGAGGACCAGGGCATAGAGGGGAATGCTCCAGTCGAAGCGGCTGTGGAAGGCCTCGATGGAGAGAAAGCTCGTCGTGTACATGAAGCCCACGCCAAAGAAGAACGTGATGCCCAGCATGCCCGCGCCCCAGACAAGCGACGAGCGACTATGGTCGCGCTCCTCGACCGACCGCGCACCCAGTTCGGGCGTATCGGCCACGGCCTTGGCCAGAGCGCTCGTGGCCGCCACGATCATAACGACGATGAACGCCACGAGACGGGGACCAGTCAGCCCCATGAGAAACCACCACAACATGATGGCGAGCACGGAAGACAGCAGAATGTACACCAGGTTCAGCATGGCCTCGTGACAGACGAACACCTCGAACCATACCAGCAGCTGCGTCATGAAGAAGCAGGAGAAGCAGACCGAGGCGACCACGACCCACGGGCCCGCATCACCGGCAAGGAAGCCAGCGTGCCCTCCTCCCCACGCGAAGATCGACGCGAGGGCGAACAGAGCCGATGACGCCACGGCCCCTTTGCGCCAGCGGCCGAACGGTACCCACAGGCTTGCCAGTATATACCCAGCGAGCACTGCGCAGCTGGCCACGCAGATCGCATCGGGTACCGTCACGCGACCGATAGCCTCCAGCAGCCCATAGCGATAGTTGATGTAGAGTTGCAATGCCACGCCGCAGGCCGGCCCGATCATGTACCAGTAGCTCGCGTACACCAGGATGGACTTTCCCACCCCGAACTTCCCAGATTCCCTCAGCATGGACCCCTCCTCCAAGCTCCTCGCAAAGCGGCGCGGGGCCCTCTTCTCCCCCGCAATCGCCGGGCCCGCGGCATAACCCCCGCCTCACCGCCAGCCGCGCCCCTCGATGGCGAGAACCATCTTCGCACACTTTAACGGGGGAAACAGGAGGGGTTAGGACAAATAACCCCCTACGCCCAAAGTCGCACCTGAGGTTATCGGGGCCCGTCGACCTAGCATCCATGGCGGAGGGCCGGCGGCCGACACCGGAGCACCGAACCGCCGAAGCGCGGCGGCGAGCCAATGCCAACGCCACCGCCGGTCAAAATATCGTCTCTTGGAGAAAGGGGACCATCATGTCAGAGACAATCCGCATCGAGGGGACCGCACCGCATTCCGTGTCGCGCCGCCACTTCCTGGCCGGGGCCGCCGCCGCAGGCATGACCGCCGCGCTGACCGGCGTCATGGCCGGCTGCGCGACACCGGCCACCGAGCCCGAAACCTCCGAGGGCACCGCCGATGTCGGAACTTCCGCACCCGCGCCCGACACCGAGACCTTGGCCGCCACCGGCCAACCCGCCTTCCTCACGCCGCCCGAGCCCATTGCCGAAGAGGACATCGTCGAGACCATCGACTGCGACATCGTCATCTGCGGTGCGGGCATCTGCGGGCTGCCCGCCGCGATGCTGGCCGCCGAGAACGGCGCCAACGTGCACGTGTTGGAGAAGGGCAGCACCTACGGTCTGTTCCGTCTGTGCACCGCAGGCTTCAACTCCGATCTGCAGAAGAAGCTGGGGCTGACCACCGACCGCAAGGAATTCGTGACCTCCACCTGGGCCATCACCAACGGTGTCCAAGGCCGCACCTCGTCCTACGGCCTGTGGTTCGACAACTCGGCCGACTACATTAACTGGCTCGAGGGCATCTTCAACGAAGAGGGCTACCAGCTCATCCCCGCCGCATCGCTGGAATACAAGATCACCAACGACGGCATCGGCATGGCCGGCGCGAGCCCCCTGTGGCAGGCCTTCCCCCAGATGATCTTCTTCGCCAACCCCGACGGCAGCTTCTTCGCCACTGGCGACCCCGTCGACTGGACCGGCGTCATGGAGGGCTACGCCACGAAGAAGGGGGCTACGTTCCACTACAATTCCCCGGCCCAGCAGCTAGAGCGCGACGCCAACGGACGCTGCACCGGCGTGATCGCGAAGAACGAGAACGAGGAATACGTGCGCTACAACGCCTCCAAGGGCGTGCTCCTGACCACCGGCGACATGGCCGCCGACCGCGAGATGACCGCCTACTACAACCGTTCCCTCAGCAAGATCATCCGCTGGAACGTGAACACCAACGACACGGGCGACGGCCAGAAAATGGGCATGTGGATCGGCGCCGAGATGGACGAGTTCGCCTGCGGCGATCTGTGGCCCTTCGCCGCTGTGATGATGGACGGCACGCTGCCCGACTTCCTGGACGGCACCCACTTCTACGCCGGCGTGGCATCGCTGCCCGGCTGCCTGGTCGTCGACGGCGCGGGACGGCGCCTCATGGCCGAGAACCTGCCCTTCCAGGCCCCGTCCATCCCGAAGCTGACCTGCACCTCCGACGGTTGCGCCTGGAGCATCTGGGACAGCGCCTGGGAGGCAAAGTTCCCCAAGGACGGCTACATGGTGGAGGATTACACCTGCTCGAACACCCAGGCCGAGGTGGACATGAATGTGGAGAAGGGCCTCACCTTCAGGTTCGATACCATCGAGGAGCTTATCGAGCACTGCGGCTTCGATCCCGAGATCTTCACAGCCGCCTTCAACCGCTATAACGAGCTGTGCGCCGCCGGCGAGGACCTGGACTTCTACAAGGATCCGGTATGGATGTGCGCCCTGGACACTCCGCCGTTCTATGCGTCGAAGACCTGTTCCTCGATGACCTCCACCCGCGGCGGCCTGAAGAACGACGAGCGCTGCCGCGTGCTGGACACCCAGGGCCGTCCCATCCCCGGCCTGTACGCCGCCGGCAACACCGCCGGATCGTTCTACGGCAACGTGTACCCGCCCAACGTCATGGGCTCGGGCATCGGCCACGGGCAGTGCTTCTCGTGGATCGCCACCCGCGACATGCTAGGCCTCGACTACATCCACGCCAATATCTAGGAAGGGCCGCCATGAAGAGAACGCACCTGACAACCCTGGCCGCCGCCTTCGGCACCTTGGCGCTGACCCTGGCGCTGGCCGCCTGCGCACCCCAGCAAGGCCCTGCGGGCGAAGGCGCCGACAGCGACGGAGACATAGCCCTGGCCGCCACCGGCTCGCTAGCCGCATTGCACCCCGACGGGCAGCTCGACGGCATCGAGGAGGTCACGAACAAGCTGTGCCTCAGTTGTCATCCCCGAGCCACCATTGAAAAGGCCAACGAGGGGTACGGAGGGCACCCCGACTTCAACCCCCACAAAGCCCATCTGGCCGCCGGAGACTGCACCTCGTGCCACTCCCTCGAGGGCACCTCGGTGATGAGCTGCAACGAATGCCACAACGCCCCCTTACCCGACGGCTGGGAGAGCGCACCACGAGGCTCCGGTCCCCTGCACGCCCTGTTCTAGCCCAGGCAAGACGCACTCCCTCGCACCCCCTTCCGCCCCTCCCCGGAAGGGGGTTTCTGGTGCGAGGCTGTGGCTGCGAGCCGCCCGCACCCGAAGCAGAACCGACTCCGGGCCGCGAGTTCCGGCGGAGCCGGAACGAGCTATGCGCCCGAGGAAGTCAGCGAGCGGCGCCGAGGTGCGCCATATTGCCCCGCCTTCGGACCAAGCGGCCTTGGGGCCGCGCCGTGTCCGAAACAAGGGGCAAGATGGCGCACCTCGGCGCCGCGCAGCGTCGGCCGCAAGCTGCGAGCGCCAGCGCGCAGCGAGCACAAAAAGAAGCGGCCCGGCGGAGGGGGCCGCCGGGCCAGAAGGAGGGGGGATGCGACTCTCTCAGGAGTCGCTTTCTGCTTTTCAGAGACAAAGCAGGCAAGTGATCGGAGGGGGTTGTCTCACTTGCTGGGCTCAGTATAACAACCACCCTTGAATTCCCTATGACGCGAAGGTGGTGAACTTGTGGATTCGCAGGGTCATCGTTAAGCAATTTGTCAGATTTGAGAAGAATTCCGACCAGCCATAATGAGGCGTCAAAGCGTTATGATACCACGCTGCTGACGAGGTGTCACCTACCCGTTCTTGCGCTGGAAGAGAATGTTGTTTGTCTCCAGCCAGCTCTCCACGGTGCCGGTGTCGAAGCCGTCGGCTGGATCGATCACGAGCGCGTACATCTCCTCCTCGCGCAGCACCGCGTCCAGCGCGTCGGTCAGCTGGATCTCACCGCCCACGCCGGGCTCTCCGTCGGCCAGAAGCTCCATCACGCGCGGACTCAGCAGGTAGCGGCCGAACACCGCCAAGTTGCTCGGCGCGTCCTGAAGCGCCGGCTTCTCCACGAGCGAGTCCACCTTCCACACGTCATCGGCCACGGCCTCACCGGCAATGACGCCGAAGCGGCTCACCTGGTCGTCGGGCACGGGCATGACCGCGATGACGCTCGCCCCGCCGTGGGCATCCGACACCGCCTTCATGGCCGGCAGCATTTTGTTGTCGGGCACGAGCACATCGCCCAGCAGCACGTAGAAGGGCTCGCCGGCGCAGGCCTCGGCGGCGCAGTGCACCGCATGCCCCAGACCCAGGGCCTCCTCCTGGTACACGTAGCTCACGTTGTAGTTGCCCACGGCCTCCACGGCATCGGCGTAGGCGTCCTTGCCGCGCTCGCGCAGCAGCGCCACCAGCTCGGGATTGGGGGTGAAGTGGTCCTCGATGGCCTTCTTCTCGCGGCTGTTGATGATGATGACCTCGTCGGCGCCGGAGGCCAGGCCCTCCTCTACCACATACTGGATAGCGGGGCGGTCCACCACCAAAAGCATCTCCTTGGGCTGGGCCTTCGTGGCCGGCAGAAAGCGGGTACCCAGGCCCGCTGCGGGAATCAGTGCCTTCATCGAGCGCCTTTCTCGTCGGTCGGCGCGACCCGGCCTCGCCGGCGTCGCCCCGATGTCTCGCAATTTCATCGCGGCCCATGATACTACAGTCCACGCGGCCGCAGGTCGGCTATACTGGCACCATGAGCGAACACACGGAAGATACCCGCGACGCCATCCCCGACGAGGCGTTCTGCGAGATGCGGCCGGCCACGGGCGGCAAGCCGGCCGGTGTGCGCTTTCTCGCCTTCAACACCGTGATCGACATCGAGGCCTACGGCGAGGCGGCAGCCTGCGAGGCGGCCTTCAGAGAGGCTCGGTCGCTTTGCCGCACCTACGAGCGGCTCTTCAGCCGCACCCTGCCCCACTCCGACATCGCCCGCATCAACGGCGCCGGCGGCGCGGAGATGACCATCGACCCGCTCACCTTCGACCTGCTGCGCCGCGCCCTGGACTACTGCGCCGCCAGCGAGGGCGTCTTCGACATCACCGTGGGGCCGGCCGTGCGCCTGTGGAACTTCCACGAGGGGGCGGTGGCCGACGCCGACCGGCTGGCCGAGGCCGTGCGCCACGTCGACTGGCGCCAATTGAAGCTGCGGGAAGACGCCGCGGGCTGCTTCGCCCAGCTGACCGACCCGGCGGCGGCCGTGGACGCGGGGGGCATCGCCAAGGGCTGGATCGCCGATCGGCTCATCCAGGCCATGGGCGCCCACGGCCTGGACGGCATCATCGTGAACCTGGGCGGCAATGTGGCCGTTTGCGGAACCAAGCCCTCGGGCGAGGCCTGGGGCATCGGCGTGCGCGACCCCCGCGACCCGGCGCGCCTCATCGGCGCCGTGCCGCTGCGCGGCGGCTCGGCGGTCACGAGCGGCGTCTACGAGCGCTGCTTCACCGCCCCCGACGGCACCTTCTATCACCACATCCTGGACCCGCGCACGGGCATGCCCGCCGTCACCGACGTGGCCAGCGTCACCGTGATCTGCGAGCGGTCCATCGACGCCGAGGGGTTCTCCACCACCTTGCTGGCTTTAGGGCGCGAGCGCGGGGCCGCCCTCGCGCAGCGCCACCCCGAGATCCTCCAGGCCTTCTTCGTCGACGGCGACGGCCGCATCACGCCGGCCCGCAGCTAGGAAGAGGGGCGACCCCGCCCCCCCCCGAGCGCACCGTGCGCCACCCCACCGCACGCCGCCGCGCCTGCCCCCCCATTTGTGACCATGTTCTGGGGCTTTCCGCTCAGCGCCGGCAGCACCCGCCCGCAGCGCTACACTGATTGTTACCGAGATGAACTAGTTGGCCGAAGGAGCCCGCGCCCGTGCAACCCACCCCCGCCAAGGACAAATTCAACCTGGATTCCACCTATTTCGTGGCCTTCGAGATGGCCCACGAGGCCCTCACCCGCGGCCTGGCCGCGGCCAGCGACCTGAACATCACCCAGTACCGCGTGCTCACCAAACTGCTACAGGCCGGCAAAGCGGTGAACCAGGGCGAGCTGGGGAAGCTTCTGGGCATGAAGCCCAACGTGGTCACCCAGGCCGTGGATGTCCTGGCCGCCGCAGGGCTCGTCACCCGCGCACCGGGCGCCGCCGACGGCCGCACGCGCTTTCTGGAAGCCACCGAGGCCGGCGAGGCCCACGTGGCGGCGGTGAACGAGTCGCTCATCGCGAGCCTCTACGAGCACTTCCCCACCGACGACCCCACCTACCGCACCATCCTGGAGGCGGCCGTGGCGGCTGCGGCCCAGATCGAGCCGCCGCTGGACCCGGGCCGCGCCCAGCGCTTCCCGGCCACCCGCTCGCTCGTGTCCATCGAGCTTTTGCGCGCCGAGACCGAGCGCACCCTGCGCGAGGCCACGGGCGCGTCGTTCAACGAGTGCCGCATCGTGCAGCGCCTCGGCGAGACCGACCGTCCCGAGCGCGTCGGCGAGCTGGCATGCGCCCTGCACCTGTCGCCGGTGAACGCCGCCCGGGCCACCGAGCGCCTCGTCGCCCGCGGCTGGGCCCGGCGCTTGAAGTCGCCCGCCGACAAGAAGGCGGTCTACGTGGCCCTCACCGACGAGGGCATCTACCAGGGATTCCTCATCAGCGCCACAGTGAACGAACTGGCCGCCACGAAGCTGTGGGCCAACCTCACCCCCGGCCAGCGCGAGGCCATCGAGCGCGTGGGACACGTGGTCGTGGCCGAGCTGGACGCCCGCCGCCAAGCAAAGGAGCAGGCCGCCTACGACCTGCTCCAGGAAATATAGCTCTATACGGAACCGCGGCAGCGCAGCGCCGATGCCCCAACGCGGACCGCGACAAAACGCGGCAACGAGGCCCAGCCTAGCCGCGAACCGTGGCGACGCGGGGCTTCTCGGTCGTCTCCTGCCGCTCTCGCCTACCCAGGTAGGCAGCGGCACCGAACAGCAGGGCAAGGTTCGCCGCCACATCGGCCGCGAGCCACGCGCCCAGCACGGGCAGGCTCACCGCTGACGTGTTCAGGGCCCCAAAGGTGCCCACAGTGAGCAGCATCACCACCGCACCGCAGCCAGCAGCGGCCGTCACAAGGCTCGTTCCCAAGCTGTGACCGGCCCGCGAGCGGGCCACACAAGCGCACACCACCATTGACGCCGCTCCCAGCAGCGTGCCCAAAAAGGCGGCGAAGGCGATAACGCCCAGCGCGATGACGGGCAGCCCCGGCAGCTTCGAGCTCATGGAGCCCACCTGCACCGCCGACAGGATGCCCAGCACGACGATCACCAGGCACACCAGGGCCACCAACGCCGTGGCCCAGCCCCACAGAAACGCCGTTGCCGGGCGCGGGCGGGCATCGCCGCGGGCCGCAAGGGCCCCGTAGAGCACCACGCCGGCCGTGGACACCACGAGCGCGAGTGCCGCCGCGAACAGGAAGGCCACGAAAGCCGATCCCGTGAGGATGGAGCAGATCACGTCCAAAATTGGCACGCCAGACGCCGAGATGTAGTCGAAGGCGAGCACGCCGGTGCCCCCGGCAATGGCGAGCCCCACCCGACCGAGTACGGCCACCACCAGCGCCAGGGCGAACAGCCACAGATAAGGCCGCGCCATCTTCTTCATGTCGTCCATCTTAGTCTCCCATCTCGTTTTCCACGGCGCTCGTGCCGCAGAGGTAGCCGCCGCAGAACGCCAGGCCCACGTCGCCCATGAGCGATCCCAGGATGGGGTCGCCGATGTAGCTGTTCTCGCCGCAAGCGCCGCCCGCGGTGTGCCAGCCGGCGTACAGCCCCGGGATGACGCGACCGCTGGTGCCCACCACCTGCATCTGGTCATTGATGAGCAGGCCCGCCTTGGTGCCGTACAGATTGCCGCCGATGCGGCAGCCGTAGAAGGGCGGCGTGGTAATGGCGTGCAGCCACTCGGGCGGCATGGGGTACATGAAGTCGTCCTCGCCCCGCTCGCAGGCCTCGTTCCACTTCGCCACCGCCTCGGTGAGCACCCCCTCGGCCAGACCCAGATCGGCCTCCAGCTCCTCCAGGGTGTCGCGGCGCTTCAGCACGTCGGCCTCGATGGCATCGGCCACGCCGTGGTGCCAGTCGCGGTAGTGCTCGGGCACCTTCTCGATCTGCTCCAGGTCGGGAGTGAGCAGCTTGCGGCAGTGCTCCTGGGCGAAGCCGGCCAGGTGATCCTCATAGTTCGCATCGAAGATGATGTAGGAGCGGTGGCCCGGCGGGGTCATCTGGATGGTGGCCAAATCGCCCAGGGCGTAGATGGCGTTGGCGCCGTCCTCCCCCACCCGCGAGTCCATGTAGCGCAGGCGGTTGCCGCACCGGTCGATGGTCAGCCACGGCTGGCGCGACAGCTGGGTCATGCCGTCGTAGAGGAACCGCGCCCAGGTGCCGCCCTCGGCCTGCCAGTCCACGCCGCCGTCGAAGGAGGCGGAGCTGTTGAAGCCGGACACGTCGGCCCCCACCCCCAGCCCCATGCGGAAGCACTCGCCGGTCTCGCTCGCCGTCAGGTAGCTGGAGGCGCAGCCCATGGCCGCCGTGGGAATGTACTTGTCCAGCAGGGCCTTGTTGTTGCAGAAGCCGCCGGCCGTGAGGATGACGGCCCGCTTGGCGTGGATGAAGCGCTCCTGCTGAAAGCCCTCGTTGATGACCACGCCCACGATGCGGCCGTCGTCATCCTGCACCAGGGCCACAGCCGGACTCTGGAACTTGTAGTCCACCCCGTGGCGCTGGCCGTAGGTGAACATGGCGTCGGTGGCGTCCTTCATCTTCAGCACGTGATGATCCAGCGTGGCGTTCTTCGGCGCCACGTACACGGGCACCTCGCCGAGGCGCCACTGCACGCCGCAGTCGGCCATCCAGTCGAGGGACTTGCCGCCCTCACAGGCCAGGCGGTAGATGAGCTTCGGGTCGGCGGCATAGTGATACTCGTCCATGGCCCAGTCGGTCAGGGCCTGGGGATCGAAGGGGTAGCTCGGGAAGGCGAACTGCTTGGCGTTCTGGCCGGAATAGCCGCCGAGAATACCGCACATGCCCGCCTCCTGGGCGTTGCCGCCGTGCAGGCCGAGCGCCTCCACGCAGATGGTGGATGCCCCCAGCTCGGCGGCGCGGGCCGCAGCGTTCAGGCCGCCCCCGCCGGCGCCCACCACGCAGATATCGCACTCGTAGTCCCAGGCCTCAGGCACCGCGCGCGGCGGAATGGGACTCGCGTCGTTGGCGGGAAAACAGGCCGGGTTGTGCTCGCGAAAGGTGCCGTCGGCAGCACTCGCGTTCGTGGCATCGCTGGCCGGAGTCGCCGCGGGCGTGCCGTCGGCCGACCAGTCGCCGATGCGACCCTCGGCCCCGTGGGCCGCCTCGGGGCCGATGAGGGCCGCGGCCGCTGCGGCAGCAGTGGCCAGCGCACCCGTGGCCAAAAAGTCGCGCCGCGAGAGACCAGGCGCGGATACCGTGTTCTTATCCATAGCGGTTACGCCTCCTTCGGGGAATCGGACGAGGGGGAATCTGCGGATGGGGCCGGGGCGTCGGCGGAGCCGCCGGCACCGGCCGCCGCGGCCGCCTCGGCCTGGGCCAGAGCGTCGGCAGTAGCCTGCTTCACACCGGCCGTGGTGATGGTGGCCCCGGCGATGGTGTCGATGTCGGGCCCTTGGGCCGCCTCGATCATGGCGGCGTACTTCCCGTCGCGGATGGCCTCGTAGCCGCCGCGCGACTGGCTCTCGCCCTCCTGGGTCATGCCCACGCACTGGATGCGGCCGTCGTCCACCAGCAGCGTCACGGTGATGAGGCCCTCCATGCCGCGGCCCGTGCCCGTGTACACCCCGTCGGCCGCGTCGCCTTCCACCCGAGTGTTGCCGTCGGCGGGAAGCTCGATGGCCCACGGGTCGGGCTCGTGCAGGGCCAGCTGCTCGGCCGAGGCCGCGTCCTTCGATCCGCTTCCCTCGAAGCTGGCGCCGCAGCCAGACAGTCCCAGCGTGAGCGCGCAGGCCCCGCAGGCCACGGCGGTCAGTTTGCTCGTTCTCATCGCGCCCTCCTTAGCGTGCGTCCCCCGCGGCCTGGCTGCGCACCGGCGCCGCCCAGCCCTCGGGAACCTCGTAGTCGTGACAGGTGTTGCAGTACATATAGGACTGGCCGTGGGCCGTATGGCAGCTGCTGCAGTCGAGCCCGTAGCCCTGGTGGGAGTCGTGGGGGTTTACGCCCTCCTCGCCGCCCCAGTTCTCGGTGGCGGCCGCCACCTCGTCCAGATCGTGGCAGCCGGCCGTGGCGCACATCGATGTGTCGGCGCGCACGCCCACGGTGGCCAGCTTGCCGTCCTCGCCCAGGGCGAAGTCGCCACGCACCCACACCAGCGCCTCACCGATCTGCTCGTCCAGCTTCGGCTCATGACACTGAAGGCAGGTGGTGTCGGTCAGCTGATGGACGTAGGCCATCTGGGAAGGGTCGTTGTAGTAGCCCTCCACGTAAGCGTCCATGGGCTCGTGGCACACCGCGTTGCAGAACGACGGCTGCTCGTGCCACACCCAGAAGCCCGTGCCGGCCACCACGAGCACCACCGCGACCACACCGACCACGATCGGCCACTTCCGCCGCGCGCGCTGCGGGCTCGTCGCAGCTCTCGGGATGCCGGCATCAGCAGCGCCCACAGCACCCGGGCCAGTCGGGGCGCCTGTCACGCCCGGGGCCGCTCCGGCATCGGCACCGATACCGCCCGCCTGCACCTCCCCCGCGCCCCGCAGCGCGCCCGAGGATTTCTCTTCCTGACTCATGGTTCCTCCAATCATTCGTTCGTGCGGGACTGTTATTTCTTCATGAAAGTTTTCTTTTATTTTCATTCATGAACTTATTGGGGCGCAGCATAGCAGCGTTTTACCCGTATATCAAGGATATATTGACGCTTATTCTCTATACGTCAATTACTACCAAATTGATAATTTATGGATATTGACTGAAGAAACAAAGGCGAGTATGGTTCACCTCAACGACCGCAAGACGAACTTGCGCAGCCGTCGCGGCTGGGTCACTCTGCCGGCGCCGCACCCGTGCTCCAACCGCGACGAGCTTCTTGCCCCATCGATCAAGGAGGGATTCCCCATGCTCTTCGACGTGTACGGCCCCAACGCCGCCTACCAATGGCTCGGCCTCGTGCTGGTGCTGGTGCTGCTCATCCTGTTGAACGAATTCGCCCGGCGCACCAAAGCCGGCGGCATGTTCATGTTCTTCGGCGTCTGCGGCGCCATGACCGTCTACTGCCTCGCCGTCGAGATCGGCGCGGCGGCCGGTGCCGAGTGGGCGCTGACCAACCCCACCCACACCGACATGAACAGCTGGTTCCACTACGCGAAGGTGTACGCCGCCACGGCCGGCTGCATCGGCTTTATGGCCCTGAAGTACTCCTGGGGCAAGATCGGCCGCTCCCACTGGTTCAAGGCCTTCCCCTTCGTCATCGTGGCCATCAACATCCTCATCGCCGTGGTGAGCGACTTCGAGAGCGCGTTTCGCGCCTGGGGCACCAGCTGGGTTTCCACCGAAGGCGTGGTGCTGAACGGCGGTTGGCACAATGTCTTCAACGGCGTGGCTGGCCTGCTCAACATCGCCTGCATGACCGGCTGGTTCGGCATCTACATCTCCAAGAAGCGCCAGGACATGCTGTGGCCTGACATGACCTGGGTGTTCATCATCGCCTACGACCTGTGGAACTTCTGCTACACCTACAACTGCCTGCCCACCCACTCCTGGTACTGCGGCGTGGCCCTGCTGCTGGCCCCCACCATCGCCGGCCTCATCTGGAACAAGGGCGGCTGGATCCAGAACCGCGCCTTCACCCTTTCCATGTGGTGCATGTTCTGCCAGATGGTGCCTATGTTCGCCAACGACTCCATCTTCGCGGCCAATTCCGTGAACGACCCCAACGTGAACCTCGTGGTGTCGCTTCTGGCCCTGGGCGCCAACATCGCCGCCTTCGCCTACATCATGTACCGCGCGAAGAAGCTGGGCGTGAACCCCTATAAGCAGGAAGTGTTCGTGGGCACCAAGGACTACGTGGCCGCCATGAAGCGCCGCGCCTCCACCGCCTACCTCGTGGAGACCGAGCCCGCCTCCGCCACCCCGGCCGAGATCGCCGAGATGGTGGCCTACAACGAACTGCCCGCCGAGGGCAAGCCGGGCTACGTCTACGTCGCCGTGGAAGAAGTGAGCACCCCGCAGCGTAAATAGCCGCTCCCTCCCGCCGTTTCCGCTCCCTATGCCGAGGGCCCGCGACGTTCGCCGTCGCGGGCCCTCGCTGTTCAGGAGCCCTTGTCACTGGGGAAACCGCCCCTTCCGATCGGGCGACCGACCGCCGCGGGAGCGCCTACGGTGCAGGGCCCTTCCCCACGGCGCCTCTTCCCCGCCCGACGGGCTAGCGGGACGCCATCCCCTTCGTCGCGAAGCAGATGGCATCCAAGATGAGCTGTGCCGCGTAGAGGGAGGTCTGGTTCGCCCAGTCGTAGGGCGGCGACACCTCGCACACATCGAACCCGACGATGGGCCCCCGCGCCGCCACGGCGCGAATGATCTCGCGCACCTGGTCGTACAGGAGGCCGCCCGGCTGGGGCGAGCCGGTGCCGGGGCAGATAGAGGGATCGAGACCGTCGATGTCCACGGTGATGTAGTAGCAGGGCGCCTGGGGAATGAGGGCGCAGGCCGCCTCCGCACCGCCACGGTGCACCTGGGGCGCCGGCACGAGCACGCTGCCCCACTGGCGCGCATCGGCGAAGGCAGCCGGCCCCGAGCTGCCCAGCCCTCGCAGACCGAACTGCACCATGGAGGTGATGTGCGGCATCTCCGAGGCCCGCCGCATGGGCGAGCTGTGGCTCTCCCGAAACTCGCCGTAGCTGTCCGTCCAATCCAGATGCGCGTCCACTTGCACCACGCACACGTCGCTGAATCGGTCCAGCGCACGGAAGACGGGAATGGGCGTGGCGTGGTCGCCGCCGATCACCACCGGCATCGCCCCAGCATCGAGGATTTTTCGCACCGCCGCCTCCAAATTGCGGAAGGCCTGGTCGCTTCCGCAGGGACTCACGTCCACATCGCCGCAGTCGACGACGACCTGCCCCTCGTCGAGGAACATCTCGTCGAGCACCGGATCGTAGAGGCCCCGCAGCCCATCGGCGTAGACGGTGGAGGCCTCGCGCACCGCCCGCGGCGCCATGCGGGCCCCGGGGCGCGCGCTCGTTCCCAGATCGTAGGGGAACCCGAGAATGGCCACGTCGGCATCGCCCGGACGCAAGTCGTCCAAACGCGGGCACAGCCGCGCCTTCATGAAGGTGGCGATGCCCGCAAAGGGCAGATCGAAGAAGTTGCCGGGGTCGGTGGTGAAGGAAGTGCCGGAGTACCGCTCGTCAAAGGCCATGGTGCCCTCGCTTTCCGCCCGTCGACATCGCCGGAGGGCCGGATCGCGCCCGACGGGACAAGGGCGGCCCACCCACCCATCATTGCCGGAGGAGCCCGTGCCTGACGGAGCGAAGGCAGGCCCGCTTGCCGAGCCGGCCCCATTGTAGCCCGCCGCCCCCTCGGACACAAGCGGCCGTCCCTGCACAACGCCCCCCCCTAAATGTCGCCCTGCGCGAGAGGGAGCGAGTGGAAACAGAAGCGGGCGCGGTCGATATCGTGTTCGATGCTCTGGCGCTGACGCTGGCGGAGAATGCAGCGGCGGCGGTCATCGCCCGTCGGATGGGCCGGATTGAAAAAAATATCGCTGAAAGTGGCGCCGGATTGCGAAAAGTATACGGCGCTCCCCCAAAATCGCCGGCGCTCTTCCCACAGGCAACGTTCCACCAGGGAAAACATCGGCGGCGCTCAGGGGAAATGGCGCCCGATTTCGAAAAGTATGCAACACCCGTTTACTTTTCGCAATCCGGCGCCACTTTCAGCGCCCATCTTCCTGGGACTGACGCAATGCCATGAGTCTGGGGGGCAGGGGCGTGACCGCAACACATCTGACGACACTGCGACAGCAGGGTCCGTTCTTGAGGCTACGCCTTTACCGGGCCCGGTTCGTCGTGGTGTTCTGCAGCGACGCGCTTGTCCTTTCGGCTCCGACGCCACCCCGCTCTTTGACACTATCTGGCTGTGAGGGTGAAAACAGAAGAGAGCGCAATCGATATTGTGCCCGCTTGGAAGTGGCCGCTGGGTCTCGGGGAACCTGATCCGGCCGCGGCGGCCGCTTCCTAGGCCTCAGCCTCGATTTCGACGGTCTCGCGCACGACGGCGTCCTCCCCCACCGTGGGAATGCGCACCGCCATAAGGTACACGAGAAACAGGGCCACACAGCCCAGGATGACCCACACGAAGGGCTTCTGCACGAGGGCCGCCGAGATGGCCAACACCGTGAACGAGATGAGCAGCATGCGCATCTTCGCCTTCACGGGCATGCCGCCGGCCTCCTTGAAGGGCACCACGTAGGAGCGGTACACCTTGCTGGAGGTGATGATGGCGTGGCAACGGGGCGAGAACTTCCCGAACAGGAAGGTGGCCAGAAGCAGCAGCGGCGTGGTGGGCAGCACGGGCACGAAGATGCCGACGCAGGCCGCGCCCACGCAGAGCCATGCGAACCCGAGAATGATATAGCGCAGGATGATGTTCACGACAGGCTCCTCATCTCAAAAGGCCGCGTCGCAGGCGGCGGACTTCCCCACCCCCCCCATACTACGCGGCCCTTCCCGTTTCCGTATCGCCCAAACGGGCTATCTCAGGTAAATGGCTACTCCGCCTTCTTCTGCTGGTCGGCCACGGCTTCTTCCAGCAGCATGAGCTGGGCGGTGGCCTTCTTGGTGCCGCGGTAGATCATGAGCACGTACACGAGCAGGGCGATCCACAGCAGCGCGTAGGCCGCGATGATGTAGGGGGCCGAGGGCAGGATAGTGGAGTAGATATCAGCGAGAATGGGATTCATGGCTATCTCCTAGCGTTCGTCGTCGAGGGTTTCCTTGAGCGCGTCAACGCGCTGGGTGAGGCGCACCTGGCCGAAGCGGGCACGATACAGCACAAAGCCGATGAGCAACATGCCTAAGGCGCACAGTCCCACGCACATGCCCATCTCGGGGCTCATGCCGCCCTCGCGCAGCACCACCGGATGAATGGACGAGGGAATGAGCCGCGTGATCATGAAGCAGATGGGCACATCGATGGTGGCGATGATGGCCACCACGGCGGCGAAGGTAGCGCGGCGCTCCGGCTCGTCCACGGAGCTTCTCAGCACGAAGTAGGCGATCACGATGAGCATGAGGATGAGATAGGTCGTCAGGCGCGGCTCCCAGCTCCACCACACGCCCCACTCGAAGCGGGTCCACATCTCGCCGGTGATCATGGTGAGCACCACGAACAGCAGCGCGATCTCCAAGCAGATGCGCGAGCAGGTGTCGAAGCGCTGGTTCTTCGTCATAAGGAAGCGCACGGCATAGTAGCACCCGAAGCCCAGGGCGAGAAACGACGTGATGGCCACGGGCATGTGGAAGTAGAAGATCTTCTGGGACAGGAGCATCTTCTGGGACACCATCACGTCCCCGATGAGCTCGGCGCCGTTCACCGTGGCACCGCCCACGGGGGCCACGTAGAAGAACGCCATGAGGAACCCAATGGTGGACAGCACCGCGCCCGCAATGAGCGCCGGCGCTGCCAGCTTATCGGGCCACTGCCCTGCCTCGGGCAGCTTCAACTTCTTATCAGTCACTCAGCTCTCCTCTCAGTTGACAACGAAATCGTAGAGCACCCAACTTGCGAGAATCATCACCACATCGTAGCCAGCGCCAAGCGCCAGCGAGGTGAGAAATCCGTCGGCGAACACATCGCCGCCCACGAGCGCGCAGGTGGTGGCCGACACGCAGGCGTACAGCAGCGGGAAGATCACGGGCACGAACAGCAGGGCCAGCATCACGTCCTTGCCGCGGGTGGCGGCGGTAATGGTGGACAGCATGGTGCCGATGCCGGCGATGCCGATGCTACCGAGCACGAGCGGCACCACCAAAAGCCAGCCCGTCTCGGCCGGAGCCGCGAAGCTGGAGAAGAACACCCAGTACAGCGGCACGGCGATCACTTCCACCAAAGCGAGGAACACGAGGTTCGACGTCGCCTTGGCCAGAAAGATCACGCCCCGGTCGAGCGGCGCCAAAAGCAGGCCCTCCAGACAGCCGTTCTCCGTCTCCTTGGCGAACGAGCGGTTCAGGCCCAACAGCGACGTGAACACCACGAGCGCCCACAGAAGGCCGCCGGACACTTCCAGAAACTCCGCCCCGGGACGGGCGAAGGACAGGGCAACGCCGAACACCACGATGACCAGGAAGGCGTAGATGCCCATGGACACCACCATGTCCTTGGTGCGGAACTCCGCCTTCAGGTCCTTGGCGAGCAGCGTCTTGTACTGCGTCCAGGTGCTGGGAGCTTTGCAGAGGTCGCTGCGCATCCCTTCGCGCTCAGTCATCTAGCTCACCCCATTCCTACCGTCGTGCGGTACAGGTCGGCGAACTCGTCGGAGCTCATCTGGTCCTTCTCGCCGAAGTGCACCACGCGGCCACAGGCCAGCACCAGCACGTGGCTCGCCAAGGCGAGGCCCTTGTCCAAGTCGTGGCTCACCATGACGAAGGTGCGGTCCTCCCGCACCGATGCGATGAGCTCGTCGAAGATGCGCATGGCGTGGGGATCCAGGCCCGAATAGGGCTCGTCCAGCAGCACCACCGACGGGTCGTTCACCAAGGCCCGGGCGATGGAGACGCGCTGGGTCATGCCCCGGGAGAAGGTGCGCACCCGGTCGAGGCGACGGTGCTTGAGCCCCACGGCGTCCAGCAGCTCGATCACGCGCTTCTGCGGGTCGCGCACCCCGTAGAGCTTCGCGTACAGAAGCAGGTTCTCCTCGGCCGTGAGGTCGGGGTACAGCATGGGGTTGTGGGAGATGAGCCCGATGGCCTCGCGGGCGCGCTCGGGCTCCTCCTTCAGGTTGATGCCGGCCAGGGTGACCGTGCCCTCGGTGGGGCGCGCCAGGGTGGCCAGCATGCGCAGAAGCGTGGTCTTGCCAGCGCCGTTCGGACCGAACACCGACAGGAAGGCTCCCTGTGGCAACGCGAAGGACACGTTGTCGACGGCCTTGCGGCCCCCGAACGACTTCGTCAGATGCTCGACCGTAATGGCGGGGTTCACTTGCCTTCCCCCTCAGCAGCGGCGGCCTCGTCGGCTCCAGCGGCCGCGTCGCCCTCGGCGTCTTCCACCAGGGCCACTTCCTCGGCCACAAGCGCCTCAACCGGCGCGGGGCGCTCCGCCGTCTTGGCAGCGGCCACGTCGCCCTCCCCCTCGGCCAAAGCGCTCGTCGGCGCGTCGTCGGCGTCAACGTCCTCGCGCTTGGAGGCGCGCTTGGCGAACAGCGGGATGAGGCAGCCCACCATGAGCAGCCCGAAGCCCACCCACACAAAGGAGATGAGCGGGTTCACGCGCACGTCCATGGAATAGTCGCCCGCGTCGTTCACGCCGCGGTACACCACGAACAGATCTTCCAGCGGGAAGCCGATGACGCTGGCCTCCAGCTTCTGCTGCTGGGTGGTGCTCACCAGCTGCACGGCCGGGTTCACCGCGCCCACGAACTGACCGTCCTTGTAGGCATCAAAGGTAAGGGCATAGCGCACGTTGCCATTGCCCAGCTCATCGATGGAGTTATCCTTGTACACCAGCTCGAAATCCTGGATGACGAAGGTGTCCGAGGTGCCGTCGGCCTCCTCGTCGTAGGTCAGATACCCCGTGATCTCGGTCACGTACATGGATGAGCCGATGAGGCCCACCAGAATGATGCCCATGGCCGCGTGGGCCACCGAACCGCCGAACAGGGCCAGACGGCGGCGGATCTTCCCCGCCCCGGCGCGCTTCAGCGAGCGCACGGCCATGAACAGCGCGTTGAAGAACAGCAGGCTCGCCACGGCAAAGCCCACCACAGCCAGGCCGTTGTAGTACCACGGGGCGCCCTGCTCCAGCAGCCCCTCAGCCGTGGTGCCGCCCATGGCGATCATGGCGTTGTAGCTGGGCAGCAGGTAGGTGGCGAAGTACACCATCAGCGCGATGAACAGCACGAGCGCGCACAGGCCGGGCACGCGGGCCGAGCGCCAGAAGGCCTTCTTGTCGGTGCGGCGCCAGCCCAGAAGCGGGCAGATGGCCAGGATGGCCAGATAGGCGATGCCCAAAGGCCGCGCGATGGCGTTGTAGGTGCCCGCCGACAACGACTGACCGCCGAAGGGCAGCCAGCTCGGCAGGGCCGAGGACACGGTCATGTAGGCCAGAAGCACGGCGAACACCACCATGATCAGGTTGTTCACGTAGTAGGCCGCTTCCTTCGACATCATGGACTCGATGTCGTCGTCGGCCGCGTTCACCGCGCCGAAGCTGCGACGGCGCAGCAGCAACCCCACGATGCCGGCCAAAAGCGACAGCACGATGAGCGCGCCGAACATCACGAGCGAGACGGGGTCGCCCTCGAAGGCGTGCACCGACTGCACGAGGCCCGAGCGGGTGATGAAGGTGCCGAGCACCACGAAGCAGAAGGTGAGGCAGGCGCAGAACACGCTCCAGCGCTTGAAGG
>CANSES010000003.1 GCA_947645965.1 uncultured Enterorhabdus sp.
CGAGCGCGGCACCCACGGCAAGGGCAGCCGCATGCACGGCGCCACCGGCGAGGACTTGGTGCTGAAGGTGCCCGTGGGCACCGTGGTGCGCGAGTACTTCGAAGACGAGCGCGAGGTGGGCGAGATGATCGCCGATCTGACCCACGACGGCGAGTCGGTGGTGGTGGCCCGCGGCGGCATGGGCGGCCGCGGCAACATCCACTTCGTCACCTCCACGCGCCGCGCCCCGGCCTTCGCCGAGCTGGGCGAGCCCTCGGAGGAGCGCTGGATCGAGCTGGAGATGAAGCTCATGGCCGATGCGGCCCTGGTGGGCATGCCCTCGGCGGGGAAGAGCTCGCTCATCGCGAAGATGAGCGCCGCCCGCCCGAAGATCGCCGACTATCCCTTCACCACGCTGGTGCCGAACCTGGGCGTGGCCACCTCGGGGGATCTGTCCTTCGTCGTGGCCGACATCCCCGGCCTCATTGAGGGGGCCAGCGAGGGGCGCGGGCTCGGTCACGAGTTTCTGCGCCACATCGAGCGCACGGCCCTGATCGTGCAGATCGTGGACCTCACGGGCGACTGGGAGGGCCGCGACCCGTTGGAGGACTACGAGATCATCAAGCGGGAGCTGGCCGAGTACGCGAGCGATTTGGCCGAGCGGCCGCGCATCGTGGTGGCGAACAAGATCGACGTGCCCGGCACCGAGGAGGTCTGCGAGGCCTTGGCGGCGAAGGTGCGCGAGGACTCCATCGCCGCGGCCGGCGGCAACGAGTTTGTGGAGAGCCCCATCGATCCGAAGCTGTACCGCATCAGCGCGCTCACGGGGATGGGCGTCGATTCCCTGAAGGCGGCCATCGCCACGAAGGTGCACGACCTGCGCGAGGCGGCCCGGGCGGCCGCGGAGGCCGACATCCAGTACGATCACGTGTGGGAGCTGCGCCGCGAGGCCCGCGAGCGCCGCTTCGACATCGTGGCCGAGGGCGACGGCGCCTTCCGCGTGGTAGGCGTGCAGGTGGAACGCATGGTGGTGCAGACCGACTGGGAGAACGAGGAGGCGGTGGCCTTCTTCCAGCACCGCTTCAAGAAACTGGGCGTGGACACGGCTCTGGAGAAAGCCGGCGCCCGCGACGGCGACGAGGTGCGCATCCTGGGCTACTCCTTCGCCTTCGAGTCGCCCACGGCCCATCACGAGGACATGTACCAGGAATTGGATCTGTAATGGAAAAGCCGAAGGATCAGGCGCGTCGGCGCCGTTTGGTGGTGAAGATCGGGTCGGCCACGCTGACCACGTCGGAGAGCTCGATCGACTACGGGTTCTTGGACGAGCTGGCCGCCCAGCTGGATACGGTGCGCCGCGAGGGCTGGGACGTGGTGGTGGTCACCTCGGCCGCCATCGCCTGCGGCCTGGAGGCCTTAGGGATCGCGAAGCGCCCCACGGACATGCCCAGCCTGCAGGCCGCGGCCTCGGTGGGGCAGAGCGCCCTGTCCACGGCCTATGCCGAGGCCTTCGGAAAGCGGGATATGCTGACGAGCGTGGTGCTGCTCACCCGCCGCGACACCGCCGACCGCACGGCCTACCTGCACGCCCGCGACACGCTGTGCCGCCTGCTGGAGCTGGACGTGGTGCCCATCGTGAACGAGAACGACACGGTGAGTGTGGAGCAGATCCGCTTCGGGGACAACGACACCCTGGCGGCGCTGGTGGCCTGCCTGATCGATGCCGACCTCATGGTGATCCTGTCGGATATCGACGGCCTGTACACGGCCAACCCGCAGATCGACCCGTCGGCCACGCTGATCCCCTGCGTGGACCGCGTGGGCCGCGACATCCTGGCCGCGGCCGGCGGCGCGGTGTCGGGCGTGGGCTCGGGCGGCATGATCACGAAGATCAAAGCGGCCCGGGTGCTCATGGCCGCGGGCATTCCCATGGTCATCTGCCAGGGGAGGCGCGCCGGCTGCGTGGCCGATGCGGCTCGCGGGGAGTCGGTGGGCACCCTGTTCACCGTGCCGGAGCGACCCCACGAGATCACGCCCAAGAAGCTGTGGATCGCCCTGGGCGACGCCGTGCACGGCACGCTGGTGGTAGACGAGGGGGCGCGCGCCGCTTTGGTGGAGCGCGGCAAGTCGCTGCTGTCCGTGGGCATCTGCGAGGTGCGCGGATCCTTCGACTACGACGACATCGTGGACGTGGCCGACGAGACGGGTCACGTGTTCGCCCGCGGCCGCGCGGCGGCCGGCAGCGATCTGGTGGCGCTCGCCTGCGGCAAGAGCCGCGATGAGGTGGCCGCCAACGCTATCCTGTCGGTTCTGGCCGACCGGCCCGTCGTCCACCGCGACGAGTTGGTTCTGTTCGAGTAGGTTGGCGGAGCGGGCGGGCTGAAGCCCGCCCCTGCGGAAGAGCGTGGGGTCGCTGGCGGCGATGATCGGCGCCGGTGATCTTTCATGGCGGGATGGCGCGGGGCCCTCGCGCGCAGATTCCGCAGTCTCGAAAATATTGGTGTAAAATCGCTACACCAATATTTTCGAAAGCGAGGACTTGTTTGAGCACGTGGGTCCCGCGCCATCCCGCCCCGGAGGAGCCCCGGCTATTCCCAAGAAGCCCCAAGCCTCAGGAAGGAAGCCCTATGACATTACGCGATGAGATCGTTGCTTTGGCCCGCGAGGCTAAGGGCGCGAGCGTGAAGCTGGCGACGACGACGGCCGACGAGCGCAACGGGGCCCTGGCCGCCATGGCGGCGGCCCTGCGCGAGCACGCGGCCGAGATCGTGACGGCCAACGGCGCCGACATGGACGCGGCCCGCGAGGCCGGGACGAGCGAGGCCCTACTCGATCGGCTCATGCTGGACGAGGGCCGCGTGAACGCCATGGCCGACGCCCTGGACGAGCTGCGGGAACTGCCCGATCCCCTGGGCGTGGTTTCCCTGGATTCTACCATGTACAACGGCATCCAGCTGCGCCGCGTGAGCGTGCCTCTGGGCGTGGTGGCTATGGTCTACGAGGCGCGGCCCAACGTGACCGCCGATGCGGCGGGCATCTGCATCAAGTCGGGCAACGCCTGCGTCCTGCGCGGCGGCAGCCTCGCGGCCCGCTCCAACGAGACCATCGCCGACATCCTGGCTGCGGCGGCCGTGGGCGCCGGCATGCCCGAGGGCTGCATCTGCGCCATCACCACCACCGATCGCGCTGCCACCGACGTGCTCATGGAGCTGCACGGCTTGGTGGACGTGCTCATCCCCCGGGGCGGGGCCGGCCTCATCCGCCACTGCATGGAGCACGCGAAGGTGCCGGTCATCGAGACGGGCACGGGCAACTGCCACGTGTACGTGCACGAGAGCGCTGATCCCGCCATGGCCCACGACATCATCATGAACGCGAAGTGCCGCCGTCTGGGCGTGTGCAACGCCGCGGAGACCCTGCTGGTGGACAAGGCCGTGGCTGCGGCGGTACTGCCGGCCATCCTGCGCGACCTGGCGGCCGCGGGCATCACCATTCACGGTGACGAGACGGCGCGCGCCCTGGCGGCCGAGGTGGGGCTGGCCCCCGAAGCCGTGGCTGAGGCCACCGATGCGGACTGGGCCACCGAGTACCTGGGACCCCATCTGGCCGTGGGCTGCGTGGCGGGGCTGGATGCGGCCATCGATCATATCAACCGCTACGGCACGAAGCACTCCGAGGCCATCGTGGCCACCGACGAGGCCGCCATCGAGGCCTTCCTGGCCCGGGTGGATGCGGCCGCGGTGTACGCCAACGCCTCGACGGCCTTCACCGACGGCGGCCAGTTCGGCCTGGGGGCCGAGATCGGCATCTCCACCCAGAAGATCCATGCCCGCGGGCCCTTCGCCCTGGAGGCGCTCACGTCCTACAAGTACGTGCTGCGCGGCGACGGCCAGGTGCGGGCCTAGGTTCGGCTGTGGGCGAAAGCAGCGAGATGGGTGCCGTGGAGCGCGGTGCGGCGCCCGTGGTGTGCGAGCGCTTCGATGACCTGGGCGCCGATGGGGCACCGGTGCGCCTCGGCATCATGGGGGGCACCTTCGACCCTATTCACCTGGGGCATCTGGCCTGTGCGGAACAGTCGCGGGAGGCCTTTGGGCTGGCGGCCGTGGTGTTCATCCCCACGGGCCGGCCGGCCTTCAAGCGCGATCGCGCCGTGACCGACGGGCGGTTGCGTCTGGAGATGTGCCGCGCCGCCGTGGCGTCCAATCCCGCCTTCGACGTGAGCCCCCTGGAGGTGGACCGCCCCGGCGTCACCTACGCGGTGGACACGTTGCGGGCCCTGGCGGCCCATTACCCGCCGAACGTGGAGCTGTTCTTCATCGCGGGGGCCGACTCCATCCTGTCCATCGCCCGCTGGCACAAGAGCGCGGAAGTGGCCCGTCTGGCCCGCTTTGCGGCGGCCACGCGGCCCGGCTACGTGGTGACCGACGAGTTCAAGGCCGAGCTGGCCGCGCGGGGCGACTTTCGGGTGGACTATTTCGAGGTGACGGCCCTGGCCATCTCGTCGAGCTATCTGCGGCAGCGGGCGGCATCGGGGCTGTCGCTGCGCTATCTGACCCCCGAGCCGGTGCGCGCTCTCATCGATGAGCGCGGGCTGTACCGCGCCGGGACGGACGAGTAAGGAAGCGAGGACCCTATGGGCGATACGAACCCCTTCTCCGAGGAATTCTTCGAGGCGCGCCGCGCCGAATTGGAAGGACGCGTGGGCCCGCGACGCTTTCAACACAGCTTGGGCGTGGCGGACACGGCGGCCGCGTTGGCCCGGGTCTACGGGGCCGACGAGGATGAGGCGCGCCTGGCAGGGCTTTTGCACGACTGGGACAAGGGCTTTGACGACCCGGGCATTCTGGCGCGGGCCGACGAGGTGGGCCTGGCCCTGTCCGACGAGTTGCGCGCCATGCCCCGGGTGCTGCACGGCCTGACGGCCGCGGCGGCCCTGCGCCGCGATTTCCCCGTCCTGCCCGAGACGGTGCTCACCGCCGTTGAGCGCCACACCTTGGGCGAGGTGGCCATGGGCGATCTGGATATGATCATCTACATCGCCGACGCCCTGGAGCCGGGCCGTACGGGCAAGACCGTGGAGAAACTGCGGAAGCAGATCGGAGAGGTGCCGCTGCGCGAGCTGTTCTTAGAGGTGTACGCCTACTGGGTGCGGCTCATCATGGAGCGCCGCCATCCCATGTACTCCCGTACCACTGAAATTTGGAACTCCTACATGCCCGAGCAGGAGGTATTCCACGCGGCACTCGGTGCCGACACGATGCCCTACGGGCGTCCCTAGGCTGCGGCGACGGGACTTGACGGGCCGCGCGACGCGCCGTGGGGCCCTCGGGCCGGCCGTTTCTTCTCCGCGGGCGGTGGGGACACATTGTGCTAAGGTATGCAGGCAAAAATTGAGCTTTTGGAAGTGAGGATAGCTATGACCGACGCCGTTGCCGAACAGGCTGCGTTTTCACGGAAGTGCGCCATCATCGCCGCCCGGGCGGCCGATGAGAAGAAGGCCACCGACATCATGGTGCAGGAGGTGCGCGAGCTGATCGGCGTGACCGACTACTTCATCATCGCCACGGCGGCGAACTCCCGCCAGGTGGACGCCATCATCGACGAGATCGAGGACAAGCTGCGCGAGGACGCGGGCATCAAGCCCACCCATCGCGAGGTGTCCGCCGATGGCAGCTGGTCGCTTCTGGACTACGGCAACATCGTGGTGCACGTGTTCATGCCCGAGACCCGCGAGTACTATCGCCTGGAGGCGCTGTGGAACGACGCCCCCACCATCGATCTGGCCGCCGAGGCCGGTCTGACGGACCTGCAGTACTCCGATCGCATCGCGAAGCTGTTGTCCCAGGCCCTCTAAGCCGTCTCGTATTCGCCGCAGTACCGTCTTCCAGTCGTGAAGAAGTCGTGGGGATCGCCCTCGCGACTTCGCGTTGGAGGGCCTTGCGGCCTTCAACAGGATACCTGATGCACGGCTGACGGTCTCCTGCTCCTGCGACCCGCAGGTTCTTGCCGGAACCTGCGGGTCGTCCTGTAGATGGGGGCTGGCGTGTCCCCGCGCCGGGGGAGAAGGGCGCGGCATCGAGCGGCTGGCAACCTGTTGGCGGCCCCACGGGTACCGGGCTTCGCGCGGTGCCATGCCTGAAGCTCGTCCGAGACGAACCTGCTCCTGGGAGTTCACCCCTGGCTTTTGCCGCTCTTTGGCCGTCGCAGAACGCCTGCTTGCGCGAACGGCGCAGGCTGCTAGGATGGCCCGCCGTTGTGGAAGCCAGCGGCGAAAGGAGCCGGACGTGTCTCGCTTTATTCTTCAATCTGCCTGTCGGGGGCGCCGACCGCGCGGGGTCGGCCCTCAGCGCTTGGCGAGTCGGCCGGCGTTGGTGTCCCGCCTGCTGGCCGACCGCCGGGCCGCGCGGGTGCTGTGCGCCCCCGATGGCTTTGGGAAGACGGCTTTGGCCTGCGAGTACGCCGAGGTGATGTTCGGATTCCAACACGTGTACTGGATCAACGGGCTCTCTCCCTGCTTCTTGCGGGACCTGGACGCCGGCGTCATCGACACGGTGCTCTGCCATGAGCGCAGCCAATGCGATCTCGTGGTCTTCGACGACGTGCCGGGGCTGGATGAAGAGCGTGCCGCGGCCTTTGGCGCCGTGGTGGCCGCCTTGCTGGCCGCGGGAATGGAGGTGCTGGCGATCACGACGCCGAGCCGCGAGGGGAGCCTTGCGCTGGCGTGTCCCGCCGTGCGGCTCGATGGGCGCGATCTGCTGGTAAGCGAGGAGGAGGCTTGCGGTGACGGGTCGGCATTCCTCTCCGCAACCGCCTCGCCCCTGGTGCTCGGGGCGCGGATACCCTGCCTGCGCTGGGGCGAGGAAGGCGTCGCCCGTCTTTTGGCCGGCTGTGCCCGTGAGGTGCTGCCGACGGATTTGCGATTGCTCCAGTGGGTGCTGCTGGCCCTGGGCCGCGGTCGCCGTACGGCGGCGGAGGCATTGCTGGGGCCGGCCCGCGGCGGAGAGGCCTGGACGTGGCTGGGGGAGCGCTACCCCTTTCTCGGGGTGAACGACGACGAGGGCGCCTTCGAGACCGTGCCCGTGACCGTGGATGCCCTGCGCGCGGGTCTGGGAGCCCCGGGGGCGGCTGTGGCCGACAGGGACGCACTGGTGCTGGGGTTGGCATCTCGGCTGATCGGGGAGGGAAGGCCCGAGCGGGGCGCGGCTCTGGCGGCGGCCTTCGCCTCGACGGCGGCCCTCGTGCTCTGGCTGCCCCCGGTGGCCGGCGCGTTGCTGTGGCAGGACGCTGCCGAGGCTCTAGAGGGGCTCGCTGATCGCGTGGGCCGCCAGAGCCTCGACGGGCATCCCGCGGTGAGCCTGTCCATGGCCGCCGCGGTCGCCCAGCGGGGCGACGGGCGGACGGCCGTGGCGCTCTCTCGCCGCGTCTTGGCCGCGCCGGCCCAGGCGCCCCAGATCGAGGCGGCCGCGGCCCTCGTGGCCTACCGTTGGGGCGCGAGCCCCCAGCGCGCCGCCGTGCTGCCGTTGCTCGCTCGCTGGTGCGAGGAGGCTTCAGGGGCCGATGCCTTTCGGGAAGACCGCGCTTCTGCCACCACCACGGCGCCCGCGGCTCCCAGCGTTCTCGACTCCGACGACCGCGCTGCCTTGGACCTGCTTGTGGCCGTCACCGTGGTCGAGGCCCGGCCGCGGGAGGCCCTGGCCCGGTGGGCGGCGACGTGCCTCGGGGCCGGCGCAGTTGCGTGGGATCGGGGCCCGCGGGCCCAGAGCCTGCTTTTGGCGGCGGCCTGGGTCGTCGACGCCCTGGCCGCCACGGGGGCTTTCGAGCCGCGCCGCGAAGATCGGGCGCTGCTCGCCAGCGACGACTTCGCCCTGTTGGCTGCCGTCGTCGCCACGGCCTTGGACGAGATGGCGGCGACGGGCGACGGCGTGGGCTACGGGGGCCGCCGCGCCGCCGAGGCCCTCCAGCGCATCGAGGGGGCTCTCGTTCTCGCGGGTTTTCGCCCCTGCCCAACGGCACTGGCCCAACCGTGCGATCGCCCCTTCGCCGAGGTACCGCCCCGTCCGGTGCCCTCCCATCCCGGTGTCGCGCGCGGTCTGACCGTGCCCCTGGCCCCGAACGACCTGTCCGACCTGACCACCGCCGCGGCCCATCGCGTGGCCGGGGCCGCCGCACCCCTGCGGGCGCCCCGGCTGCACGTGCGCCTGTTCGGCACCATGGTGGTGCATATCGGCGAGGTCGAGGTGTCGTCCCAGCTGCTGTCCCGCAAGAAGGCGCGCCTGCTGCTGGCCCTGCTCGTGCTGCACCGCGGCCGCGAGCTGACCCGCGACGGGCTGGCGGCCATGCTGTGGCCCCAGGCCGACCCGCGCACCGCCACCAAGAGCTTCTACCGCTTGTGGGGCGAGCTGGCGGCCATCCTCTCGGTGGACGGGGAGTGCCCCTACCTGGTGCGCGACCAGCAGCGCTGCCACTTGAACGCGGCCCTGTGCACCAGCGACGTGATGGAGTTCGAGGAGCTGATCCGCGCCCTGCTCTTCGGTCTTGCCGGCGGACCGACGGGCTGGGAGGAGATGCTGCGCCAGGTGCAGGAGTCCTTCGACGGCGAGCTTCTGCCCGCCGAGCGCCGCAACGAGACCGTCGCCGCCTTCCGCCAGCGCTACGCCACCGAGCTGGTGGACGCCCTGGTGGCCGCGTCGGCCCGGCTGCGCTCCTTCGGCGAGCTGCAGGGGGCGCTGTGGTGCGCCCGCGAGGCCCTGCGCCGCGATCGCACCCGCGAAGACGGCTATGCGGCTCTCATGGAGGCTCAGCTGGCAGTGGGTCAGCGGGCCGGCGCCCTGGACACGTTTCTGGCCTGTCGGGGCTACCTGGCCGACGAGTTGGGCCTGGATCCCTCGCCCCAGATCATGGCGCTGCACCAGCGATTGGTCGATGGCGGCCGCGACTTTCGGGAAAAAGAGGAATTGTTACGCGGATGACACTGGGGAATTTCCCCATAAACAGGTAGTATGGTCTCGGCCGTCTCAGGGGGAGGCGCCATGCATCGATCATTGTCCGGGCGAGGGGAGGACCGCACCGGGCCTGCTTTGAAAGGGGGTGTGCCATGGAGGCTTTCGCCGATGTGGCCCTGCTGTCGCGCCTTCAGTTCGCGTTGACCGTGGCCTATCATTTCCTGTTCGTGCCGCTGTCCATCGGTCTGGGGCTCATTTTGGCCATCAACGAAACGCGCTACTATCGCACACGGAAACCGGAGGACGCCGCCGCGACGAAGTTCTGGGTGAAGATATTCACCGCCACCTTCGCCATCGGCGTGGCCACGGGCATCACCATGGAGTTCTCCTTCGGCACCAACTGGGCGAACTACTCGCGCTTCGTGGGCGACATCTTCGGAGCGCCCCTGGCCGCCGAGGCCCTGCTGGCCTTCTTCCTGGAGTCCGTCTTTCTGGGCGTGCTGCTGTTCGGCCGCAAGCGCGTGTCGCCGAAGTTCTATATGGTGTCCGCCTGGCTCGTGTGGGCCGGATCGTGTCTGTCGGCCCTGTGGATCCTCATCGCGAACTCCTGGATGCAGACGCCGGCCGGCGCCGAGCTGAACGCCGACGGCACCGAGGCCGTGATCACCGACTTCTTCGCCGCCGCCTTCAACCCGTCCATCTTCGCCCGCTACACCCACACCGTGGACGCCCTGCTCATCATGGGCGCCTTCGTGGCCATGGCCGTGGCCGGCTGGTACATGCTGAAGAAGCGCCACAGCGATTTCGCCATGAAGACCATGCGCATCGCCGCGGTGGTGGGCATCGTCACCTCCTGCGCCATGATCGTGTTCGCCCACGCCTCGGCCGTGGTGGTGTGGGAGGAGCAGCCCACCAAGCTCGCCATGATGGAGGGCATGTACGACTCCGAGGTGCCGCCGCTCTACGCCGTGGGCATCGTGGATGAGGAAACCCAGGAGGTCATCGCTCCCTTCGCCATTCCCGGCGGCACGAGCTTTCTGGCCACGGGCAACTTCGACACGGTGTACCCGGGCCTAAACGAGCTGGCCCAGACCGAGGAGTACGGCGACATGGTGGTGGAGGATATGCCGGTGAACCTGGTGTTCCAGAGCTACCACCTCATGGTGGCCATGTACGGCCTCATCATGGTGACGAGCATCCTCGTGCTCGTGTTCACCTTCCGGGGCGGCCGCATCGCGAAGATGCGCTGGCTGCAATGGCTCGCGGTGCTCTCGCCGCTGTGGCCCTTCATCGCCATCCAGACCGGCTGGATCACCGCCGAGGTGGGCCGCCAGCCCTGGGTGGTGTACCCGAGCGCGACCGGCCCCGACGGCGTGGCTCTGCTCACGGCTGACGGCATCTCGATGTCGGTGTCGGCGCCCGAACTGTGGCTGACCATCGGATTGTTCATCGTGGTGTACCTGGTGCTGCTCATCGGCTGGGCCCGCGTGGTGGGCCGTTTCATCAAGGAGGGCCCCGCGACCGAAGGGAAGGCCCTGGCCGCGGACGAGGCGGTAGAGGTCGTCGTGGCCGAGAGCGGCGGGGACGGCGCGGTCGTCGTGGCCGAGGCCGCCGCGAAGGGAGGCGAATAGCTATGTTCGAGTTCTTCAGCGTGCTGTGGTTCTTCCTCATCTTCGTGCTCATCGCCGGCTACTTCGTGCTGGACGGCTTTGATCTGGGCATCGGCGTGCTGTCGCCCTTCATCGCGAAGAACGACGAGGAGCGCGCCGTGCTGCGCCGGGCCATCGGGCCGGTGTGGGACGGCAACGAGGTGTGGCTGCTCACGGCGGGCGGCGCCCTGTTCGCGGCGTTCCCCGACGCCTACGCCACCACCTTCTCCGGGTTCTACCTGGCGGTGATGCTGGTGCTGTTCGGCCTGATCGTGCGCGCCGTGTCCTTCGAGTTCCGCGCCGGCGATCCGGCCTGGGCGAAGCTGTGGGACGGCTGCTTCTTCGTCGGCTCGCTTCTGCCGGCCCTGCTGCTCGGCGTGGCCGTGGGCAATATCTTCGCCGGCATCCCCATGGACGTTGTCGGCGACTACGCCGGGGTGCCGCTGCTGGGGCTCATCACGCCCTTCACCCTGCTCACGGGCCTGCTCGGCCTGGTCATGTTCCTGGCCGCCGGCGCGGCCTGGGCGGCGCTCAAGGCCCCGCTCCCCTCGGCTCTGCGCGAGCGGGCGGTGCGGCTGCGCATGCCCTTGCAGGTGATCGCGCTGGTGCTGTTCGCCGTGGTGTCGGTGTTCGCCCTGGCTCTGGTGGGCACGGAGATGGATCCGGCCCTGGCACCGCTGCGCTGGCTGTTCGCCGCGCTGGTGGTGGTGGCCCTCGCGGCCTCCATCCTGGTGGGGCGCGCCCAGGACGGCGACTTGAAGGCGTTTCTGGCCCAGTCCGCGGCGATGATCGCGCTCGTGGGCCTGCTCGCCTGCTCGATGTTCCCCGTGCTCGTGAACGCGACTCCCGAGTCGGTGGGGCCGGCCATCACCATCTTCAACGCCGCCTCGTCCGAGCTGTCGCTGATGTGGATGACCATCATCACGGCCATCGGCTTGCCGCTGGTGCTGGTGTACCACGTCATCATCTATCGCACCTTCCGCGGTCGCGTGACGCCCGAGGATCTGACGCACTACTAGGCTGCCGACCGATCCGACGTTGTCCGTCTGCCCAAGGCGGGGCCCTGCGGCCCCGCCTTTTCTCTTGGCAGCGGTTGTGCCGAGCATCCCTTGCAAACCCTATGGAATTCCTTCGGCTACCTGGCACTTGTGATAGAGTGAAGCGGATTTACGCACCAGCGCGCGATGGCGCCTCTCCTGGGGCCCGACCGCGCGGCGAGACCCACGAATCCGCAGAGAAAGAAGACGTTGTCCATGGGATTCCTCTCTAAACTGCTCACCCTGGGCGAAGGCAAGCAGCTGAAGCGCTACCAGGCCCAAGTCGACAAGATCAACGGGCTGGAGCCCCAGTTCCAGGCCCTGACCGATGAGGAGCTGGCGGCCAAGACGGTCGAGTTCCGCGAGCGCTACGCCGCCGGCGAGAGCCTGGAGGATCTGCTGCCCGAGGCCTTCGCCGCCGTGCGCGAGGCGTCCGTGCGCACCATCGGCCTGCGCCACTTCGACGTGCAGCTCATCGGCGGCATGGCCCTGAACGAGGGGCAGATCGCCGAGATGAAGACCGGCGAGGGCAAGACGCTCGTGTCCACCCTGGCCGGCTATCTGAACGCCATTCCCGGGAACAACGTGCACATCGTCACCGTGAACGATTACCTGGCCCGCCGCGACTGCGAGTGGATGGGTCAGATCTACCGCTTCCTCGGCATGAAGACCGGCCTCATCCAGAACGGTATGCCGCCGGCGGCCAAGAAGCCCGCCTACGAGGCCGACGTCACCTACGGCACCAATTCCGAGTTCGGCTTCGACTACCTGCGCGACAACATGGTCACCCGCGGCAGCGCCCGCGTGCAGCGCGGCCATCACTTCGCCATCGTCGACGAGGTCGACTCCATCCTGATCGACGAGGCCCGCACGCCGCTTATCATCTCCGGCGCCGGCACCCAGGCCGCCGACACCTACAAGAAGTTCGCCCGCGTGATGCCCGGCCTCAAGCAGGGCGTCGACTTCGAGATGGACGAGGCCAAGCGCACCATCAACGCCACCGAGAGCGGCTTGGTGAAGATCGAGGGCATGCTCGGCATCGAGAACATCTACGCCGACCCCTCCGGCCAGCTGGCGAACCACCTGCAGCAGGCCCTGAAGGCCCAGTTCCTCTTCCATCGCGACGTGGACTACGTGGTGATGGACGGCGAGGTGAAGATCGTCGACGAGTTCACCGGCCGCATCATGGAGGGCCGCCGCTACTCCGAGGGCCTGCACCAGGCTCTGGAGGCCAAGGAGCGCGTGCTCGTGCGCGAGGAGAACCAGACCTTGGCCACCATCACCCTGCAGAACTACTTCCGCCTCTACGACAAGCTGTCGGGCATGACCGGTACGGCCATGACCGAGGACGCCGAGTTCCGTCAGATCTACAAGCTGCCCGTCATGGCCATCCCACCGAACCGCCCGGTGGCCCGTGTGGACGAGAACGACCTGGTGTACCGCACGGTGGACGGCAAGTTCAACGCCGTGGCCGACGACATCGCCTGTCGTCACGCCGCCGGCCAGCCCTGCCTCATCGGCACCGTGTCCATCGAGAACTCCGAGAAGCTCTCGCGCCTTCTGGACAAGCGCGGCATTCCGCACGAGACCCTGAACGCCAAGCACCATGAGCGCGAGGCCCACATCGTGGCCCAGGCCGGCCGCCTCGGCGCCGTGACCATCGCCACCAACATGGCCGGCCGCGGTACCGACATCCGCCTCGGCGGCGACCCGGAGGTGCTGGCCGAGGACATGCTGCGCGAGCACGGCTTCGACCCGGACGCCAAGCCCGGCGACGAGGACGCCAAGGGGCGCATCCCCTCTGAGCAGCAGCGCGCGGCTACCCTGGCCCAGGCCCGTATCATCTGCGACGAGGAGCAGAAGCGCGTGAAGGCCGCCGGCGGTCTGTGCGTTATCGGCACCGAGCGCCACGAGTCCCGCCGTATCGACAACCAGCTGCGCGGCCGTTCCGGCCGTCAGGGCGATCCGGGCGTGACCCAGTTCTACCTGTCGCTGGAAGACGACCTCATGCGCCTGTTCGGCGGCTCGAAGATGGACTCCATCGCGCACATGATGGAGAAGACCAACCAGGAAGACGACATGCCCATCCAGGCGGGCATGGTGTCCAAGTCCATCGAGAGCGCCCAGCGCCAGGTGGAGTCGATGCACTTCGCCGCCCGCAAGAACGTGCTGGAATACGACGACGTGATGAACCTGCAGCGCAAGGCCATCTACGAGGAGCGCAACGCCATCCTGGACGGCAAGTCCATGACCGAGCGCATCCCCGGCATCATCCGCGACGCCGTGGACGCCATCGTGGCGGAGTGCTGCCCCGACCGCACCGCGTCGGATGACTGGGACCTGAAGGCCATCGACCTGTGGGCCGCCAACATGTCCGGCTGCGGCGACTTCGCCGTGGAGAAGGTGGAGCACGACGACGATCCCGAGGCCGTGGCCGAGGCGCTCTACGAGTTTCTGGAGTGGATCTACGAGCAGAAGAGCGACCAGCTGGGCCGCGAGCTCATGGAGAACCTCTCGGCCCAGGTGATGCTGCGCATCATCGACACCCGCTGGATGGCGCACCTCCAGGAGATGGACTACCTGAAGACCGGCATCGGCCTGCGCGCCTTCGGCCAGCGCGACCCGCTCGTGGAGTACAAGAACGAGGCCTACAACGCCTTCCAGAACCTGACGAACTCCATGTACGACGACTACCTGCGCACGCTGCTACGCCTGGAGATCGCCGCGAAGTCGGCCGCTCCCGGCGCCGCGGCCCCCGCCTCGCCCCTCGGCGAGCAGGAGGATCCGCTCAACCGCAAGATGAGCTACTCGTCGCCGGAGCAGGCCCTGGAGACCTCGGCCATCCGCGGTCGCCACGCCGCCGCGAACATGCCCGCCGGCGCCCCCAAGCCCGCGCCGAGCAAGCCCCAGACCTTCGTGAAGGACAAGGACGATCCCTACGCCAACGTGGGGCGCAACGATCCCTGCCCCTGCGGGTCCGGCAAGAAGTTCAAGAAGTGCCACGGTCGGGACGCCTAAGGGATTCGGCCCGTCGCCGGCCGCGTGCTCGGCCGTCCCAGGGTGCTGTTGATTGGTGATTATGGAACTGAGAGATTTGCAGAAGGAACTGGAAGGCGCGCGTTCTCGCCTGGGCGATGCGCGGGCCTTCCTGCATATCGACGAGAAGACCGCCGAGCTGGCGGCCTTGGACGAGCGCGCCGCGGCGCCGGATTTCTGGAACGACGCGGCGGCGGCCCAGGCGGTGAGCAAGCAGGCGTCGAACCTGCGGGCCACCATCGCCGACTACGAGCGCGCCTGCGGCCTGGCCGACGATGCCGCCGCGGCCCTGGAACTGGTGGGGGAGGACGAGGCCTTCGCCGAGGAGGCCGCCACGGCCACCGCGGCCCTCACCGAGCTTCTGGACGCCCTGGAGGTGGAGTCCTGGTTCGCCGGCGAGTTCGACGCGGGCGATGCCATCCTCACGGTGAATCCGGGCCAGGGGGGTCTTGAGGCCCAGGACTGGACCGAGATGCTCTACCAGATGTACGTCCACTACGCCGAGGACAAGGGCTGGAAGGTGACCGTGCTCGATCTCGTGCCCGGCGAGGGCATTGGCCTGGACAAGGCCACGATCCAGATCGAGGGGTGCTACGCCTACGGCATGCTGCGCAGCGAGATCGGCATCCACCGCCTTGTGCGCATCAGCCCCACCGATGCCAAGAAGCGTCGCCAGACCACCTTCGCCAGCGTGGAGGTGCTGCCGGTGCTGACCGACGACATCGAGGTGGATCTGAATCCCGCCGACGTGCGCGTGGACGTGTACCGATCCTCGGGCCCGGGCGGCCAGTGCGTGAACACCACCGACTCGGCCGTGCGGCTCACCCACGAGCCCACGGGCATCGTGGTCACCTGCCAGAACGAGAAGAGCCAGCTGCAGAACAAGGAGGCGGCCTTCCGCGTGCTGAAGGCGAAGCTCTACGAGTTGGAAGAGCGCAAGCGCCAGGCCGAGATCGACGAGCTGCGCGGCGCTCGCATGGACAACTCCTTCGGCAGCCAGATCCGCAACTACGTGCTGTTCCCCTACCAACTGGTGAAGGACCTGCGCAGTGGCGTTGAGACGGGAAATGTGGACGCAGTCCTCGGCGGCGCCCTGGAACCCTTCATCATCGGGTATCATACGTGGAGAGTATCGAACCAGTAGCTTTCGAGAAGGGTTGCCTCATGGATACGGCGCAGCTGGTGGGGAAGGCCACCGACATTCGCAGGGACATTCTGACCATGATCACGGAGGCGGGCAGCGGGCACCCCGGCGGGTCGCTCTCCTGCACCGACATTCTCACGGCGCTGTACTTCGGCGGCGTGCTGGATCACGACCCGGCCGATCCGGCCAAGCCCGGCCGCGACCGCTTCATCCTGGCCAAGGGCCACGCGGCCCCGGCGCTCTACGCCACCCTGGCCCACGCCGGCTATTTCCCCATCGACGAGCTTATGACCCTGCGCAAGCTGGGCACGCGCCTGCAGGGCCATCCCGATTCCAACCTGGTCCCCGGCGTGGAGGTGTCCACCGGCTCTCTCGGCCAGGGGCTTTCCGTGGCCGCAGGGCTCGCCGCGGGCCTGCGCCTCGCGGGCGAGGCGGGGCACGTGTTCACCGTCCTCGGCGACGGCGAGTGCGAGGAGGGCCAGGTGTGGGAGGCCGCCATGTTCGCCGCCCACCAGAAGCTCGGCCGCCTGGTGGCCATCATCGACAACAACGAGCTGCAGATCGACGGCTGCATCCACGACGTGTGCGACCCGGGCGATTTGGGCGCGAAGTTCGCGGCCTTCGGCTGGGACGTGCGCGAGGTGGACGGCCACGACATCGGCGCTCTCATCGAGGTCCTCGCCGCCGCGAAGAGCACCGACGGCACCGCTCCGGTTGCCGTCATCGCCCATACCGTGAAGGGTAAGGGCGTCTCCTTCATGGAGAACCAAGCGGGCTGGCACGGCAAGGCCCCCAGCCGCGAAGAACTGGACACTGCCCTGGCCGATCTGGCCGCTCTGGCTGAATAGGAGGCCCGATCATGGTGAAACTTGCCGATGCCGTGAAGGCTCAGACGAAGAAGGCCACCCGCGCCGCTCTGGGCGCCACCCTGGCCGAGTTGGCCGAGGCGGGCGTGCCCGTGGTGGCCGTGGACGCCGATCTGACCGGCTCCACCACGATGAAGAAGCTGGCCGATGCGGGACACGGCGACCGCCTGTTCAACTGCGGCATCGCCGAGCAGAACATGGTGGACGTGGCCGCGGGCCTGTCGTTGGCCGGCAACGTGGCCTTCACCGGCTCCTTCGCCGTGTTCGGCACGGGCCGCGCCTACGACCAGATTCGCAACACCGTGTGCTATTCCGGCCTGAACGTGAAGATCACTCCCACCCATGCCGGCATCTCCGTGGGGCCCGACGGCGGAAGCCACCAGATGCTGGAAGACGTGTCCCTCATGCGCGGTTTGCCCGGCATGCGCGTGCTCGTGCCCGCCGACTACGCCGCGGCCCGCGCCGCCATCAAGCTGGCCGCCGATACCGAGGGCCCCGTGTACGTGCGCATGGGCCGCGCCGCGGTGCCCTGCGTCTACGATGACGACGTGGAGCTTCAGATCGGCCGCGCCTATGTGCTGCGCGAGGGCACCGATGTGACCATCGTGGCCAACGGCGTGGAGATCCGCGAGGCGCTGCTGGCCGCCGACAGGCTGGCCGCCGAGGGC
This sequence comes from uncultured Enterorhabdus sp., assembly GCA_947645965.1. Next base: position 17,322 of record CANSES010000003.1, read on the forward strand.
ATTTCCGCCGAGGTCATCGACGCTTTCTCGGTCAAGCCCCTCGATGGCGAGACCATCGGCGCGTCGCTGGCCAAGACCGGTTGCGCCGTGGTGGCCGAGGAGCATTCGGTCATGGGCGGTTTGGGCTCGGCCGTGGCCGAGTTGGCCGCCGCCACCAACCCGGTGCCCCTGGAGTTCGTCGGCGTGCGCGATCGTTTCGGCAAGTCTGGCGAGTTCGAGGAGCTGCTGGCCTACTTCGCCATCGACGCCGCGGCCATTGTTGAAGCTGTGAAAAAAGTTCAGGGCCGTAAAAGCCTCTGATAAAATTAATCGGTCTCAGTACATGTCAATCTGAACGGAGCAAGCTGTGACGAATGAAAGGAACCAGGCTGCCCCTGGTCGCGGCGGCCGCCATGCCGGCGTGTCCGGTGGCAACCCGCGCACGCGCGCGGCGGCGCCCCAGCCGACGCATTCGCGCAAAGCGGCGATGACCTCGCAGCTGTCGCAATCGCTGCCGGTGTTGGAGGTCGACGAGACCGCGGGCCCCATGGGCGCGCCGGTCATCACCTTCGACCACGTGACCAAAACCTATCCGGCCCAGCCCAACAAGCCGGCGCTGTCGGACGTGACCCTGCAGATCTTCGCCGGGGAGTTCATCTTCCTGGTGGGCCATTCCGGCAGCGGCAAGTCCACCTTCATCCGCCTGCTCACCCGCGAGATCAAGCCCAGCCAGGGCAAGATCTACGTGGCCGACGAGGACCTCACCACCATGCGCAACTGGCGCGTGCCCTACCTGCGCCGCAACATCGGCTGCGTGTTCCAGGACTTCAAGCTGCTGCCGAACAAGACCGTGTTCGAGAACGTGGCCTTCGCCCTGGAGGTTATCGGGAAGAGCCGCCACGTCATCAAGACCCAGGTGCCCGAGGTGCTGCGTCTGGTGGGTCTGTCCGATAAGCTGAACAGCTATCCCGACGAGCTGTCCGGCGGCCAGCAGCAGCGCGTGTCCATCGCGCGGGCCATCGTGAACCGCCCGCCGTTGCTCATCTGCGACGAGCCCACGGGAAACCTGGATCCCCAGACCTCCCGCGGCATCATGGACCTGCTCGAGCGCATTAACCGCACGGGCACCACCGTGCTCGTGGCCACCCACGACCGCGAGATGGTCGACAACATGCGTCGTCGCGTAATCGCGCTCGACCGCGGGCATCTGACCCGCGACCAGGACCGGGGGGTGTACGGCTTCGATGTCTAGTCTGTTCTATTTCTTCAAGGAATCGCTCCAGGGCTTCGCGCGGAACCTGTCCACCACCCTGGGCTCCATCATCACCATCTTCCTGTCGCTTCTGATCATCGGCGTGTTCCTGGTGGGCGGCACCATCATCGAGCGCTTGGTGTCCTCCATCGAAAGCGAGGTGTCCATCACGGCCTACGTTGCCGACGATGCCTCCCAGGAGTCCATCGACGCGGTCATGAACACCATCAAGGGCATGGACGGCGTGGAGAGCGTCGGCTTCACCACCAAGGACCAGGCCCTGGAGAACTTCAAGAACTCCATGACCACCAACCCCGAGATCATCGAGCAGCTGGACGGCACGAACCCGCTGCCCGCTTCCATCGACGTGAACCTGTCCGACCCGCAGAAGGTCGAGCAGATCGCCGGGGCCATCGAGGCCGACGAGACCTTCCGTTCCATCTGCGATGAGCCGGACAACCCGGCCGACTCGCTGAAGTACGGCCAGAAGACCGTCGACCGCCTGTTCTCGGTGACGAAGTACGTGCGCTACCTGGGCGTGGCTTTGGTGCTGCTGCTCGTGTTCATCGCGCTCGTGTTCATCAACAACACCATCCGCCTGGCCATTATGGCGCGCCGCAAGGAGATCGCCATCATGCGCCTGGTGGGTGCCTCGAACGGCTTCATCCGCGGGCCCTTCCTCATGGAAGGTGCGCTCCATGCGCTCATCGGCTCGCTTCTGGCCGTGGGCGTGTTGCAGGTGCTGCGCATGTACGCCATGCCCAAGCTGCAGTCAGCCCTTTCCTTCCTGTCACTTGACGTGAGCGGCACCACCTATATGATGATCTATATCGTGCTGGTGGGTGCTGGTCTCATCATCGGTCTGCTGGGCTCTGCCTTCGCTATGAGGCGCTACCTCAAGGTGTAGCGGCCCCGCGGACAAACTGGGAAGCGCCGAGCGCGATCCCCGCGGCTCATCGCCCGGGGATCGCGCTTTAGCATATAAAGGAGTCGAAGTGGTCCAAGACAACAACGGCAGGCACATTGCCCCCAACCCCCAGGCCCGAGCGGGCCGGCGCGCCGAGCAGGCGACGAACCATCTGCTGTTCCGCGTGTTCACGGCGATCATCTTGGTGGCTGTGGCCTTCTGCGCCGGATTCGTGCTGCGCGGCCAGACCGAGCTGGTGGCCAGCTGGGGCGTGCCGCTGTCCGATGCCGAGAAGCAGGCGCTGTCGCAGATTTCCCCGACGAACACCTACGACGAGTCGGTGTCGGCCCGGGTGGGCGAGGTGGAGCGCATCCTCTCCACCTACAGCATGGACCACGTGGACATCACCAAGGCCACCTATTCCACGCTTGACGACCTGATGAAGGCCACGGGCGATCCCTATGCCACCTACTACAACCCCGATCTGTACAACAACTATATCAAGGAGACCTCCGAGCGCAGCTACGCCGGCATCGGCGTGGTGTTCGCCGACTACAACGGACGGGCCTACGTGGCCGATGTGTTCGAGGGCTCCGAGGCCGAGGCCAAGGGCGTGCAGCAGGGCGATTTCATCGACGCCATCGACGGGGAGAACACGACGTCCTGGTCGATGACCGAGGTGGTGAACGCCCTGGCCAAGGACGAGGGGGCCGTAGTGTCGGTCACCTGGATGCGCCCGTCGAGCGTGGACGCCCAGACCGGCGAGCAGTTCACCACCTCGCTCGTGTGCAAGGTGTACGAGGAGGCGAACCTGTCCACCGAGCTGTCGGGGAACGTGGGCGTGATCAAGGTGCGCCAGATCACGAGCAACGCCGCCGATCTGGTGCGCCAGGCGGTGGAATCGCTGACGTCCCAGGGGGCCACGGCCTTCGTGCTGGATCTGCGCGACAACCCCGGCGGGTACCTGACCCAGGCAGTGGACATCGCCAGTTTGTTCATCGAGACCGGTGTGGTGGTGGAGATTCAGACCAACGAGGGCACGCCGACCACGAAGAGCGCGGCGGGCAAGAAGGCCATCACCGATGCGCCCATGGTGGTGCTGGTGAACAAGTACACCGCTGCGGCCGCCGAGGTGCTGGCGGCGGCGCTGCTGGACAACCAGCGGGCCGAGGTGGTGGGCGAGACCACCCTGGGCAAGGGCTCGGTGCAGGTGGTGCGCGAGTTGGACTTCGGCGGGGCCGTGCGCTACACGGCGGCCTACTATCTGTCGCCGCTGGGCCAGCCCATCGACGGCGTGGGCGTGGTGCCCCAGGTGGGCGTGGCGGCCGACGACGATCCGGGCACCGACTCGCAGCTGAGCCTGGCCATCGACACGGCCCGGGCCCTGGCGCCGGCGGCCTAGGGGCAAGTGGAAAGGGCTTGGCGCGCGAGCGGCCGGGCCACGGACGGGGGAGGATGAGCGTGGGCAAGAACCGAGGTCCCAAGAAGCGCGGCACGCGGCGCAAGCCGAAGGCGCAGCCGCGGGGCGTGCTGGTGGGCCGTCCCGGCGGATTCGGGTTCGTGCGGACGGCCGAGGGGGAGTACTTCATTCCCGCGACGGCTACGGCCGGGGCCTTCGACGGCGATTTGGTGGAGGTCGCCCCCTTCGAGCGCCGGGGCGCCTCGAAGGGGCGTGCTCGCGCCGGCGGGGACGGCCCGTTTGAGGGCGCGCCGGCGGCCCGGGTGCTGCGGGTGATCGACCGGGCCCACGATACCGTGGTGGGCCGCTACGAGGTGGCCGAGCCCTTCGGCGTGGTGGTGCCCGCCGACCCGCGCATTCCCTACGACGTCTTCACCATGCGCGCCGATGCCCCCGAGGTGCCCGACGGCGCCTTGGTGCGGGCGCGGCTGACCCAGTACCCGACGCGTAAGAGCGCCGCCTGCGGCGTGGTGGAGGAGGTGCTCGCCGACGAGGCGGGCTCGCCCACGGCGGGCATCGACCTCATCATCGGTCGCCACAAGCTGGAAACGGTGTTCTCCGAGGGAGCCCTGGCCGAGGCCGCCGCCGCGCAGCTCGATGCGGAGGGGGCCCTGGCTGCGGGCTATCGCGATCTGCGGGAGCGCTTCGTGTTCACCATCGACCCTGCCGACGCCAAGGATTTCGACGACGCTTTGTCCCTGGACTTTCTCGAGGAGGACGGCCTGTGGCGGCTTGGCGTGCACATCGCCGATGTGTCCCACTACGTGCCGTGGAACTCCTCGGTGGATCTGGATGCGCGGCGCCGCGCCACGAGCGTGTATCTGGCCGACCGCGTGATCCCCATGCTGCCGCCGGCGCTGTCTGACGAGCTGTGCTCGCTGGCCCCTGACTGCGATCGGCGGTCCATGACCGTGGATCTGTATCTGAGCGATCAGGGCGACCTGGTGCGGGCGGAGTGCTATCCGGCGCTCATCCGCTCGAAGGCGCGGCTGTCCTACGAGCAGGCCGATGCCATCCTGGTGGACTACAAGGAGGCCATCGCCGCCGGCGACGAGCTGTCCTGGCGTCTGGTGCAGTGCTCGCGCTTGGCGAGGCTGCGCGAGGCAGCGCGCACGGCGGCCGGCGCCATCGACTTCGCCACCACCGAGGCGAAGGTGGCCCTGGACGGCGACGGGCGCCCGACGGATATCGTTCTGCGCCGCAAGACCGATGCGACGAGCCTTATCGAGCAGGCCATGATTCTGGCGAACGAGACTGTGGCCGCCTTTCTGGACGAGCGCCGTTTTCCCTGCATCTTCCGCGTGCACGAGGCTCCGGCCGCCGATGCCCTGGGCTCGCTCGTGCCCATCTTCCAGGAGTTTTCCTGGTTCACGCCGGTGATGGAGCGCCGTCTGGTGACGGGGGACGCCCACGTTATCCAGGAGATCTTGGAGGCGAGCGCGGGGCGCAGCGAGGGCGAGCTGGTGTCGTCGCTGCTCCTGCGCGCCATGAAACGGGCGGTGTACCGCCCCGAGAACGAGGGTCACTACGGGTTGGCGAGTGAGGCCTACTGCCATTTCACGAGCCCTATCCGCCGCTATCCCGACCTGGTGGTGCACCGCATGCTGCGCGCGGCCCTCACGCGGCGTCCCGAGAAGTTCGATCAGGAAGTGGCGGCGCTGCCCTGGATCGCCGAGCATTCGTCGGACATGGAGCGCGTGGCCGACACGGCGGCCCGCCAGTCCCAGGAGCTGAAGATGGTGGAGTACCTGCGGGACTTCGTGGGGCAGGCCTTCTCGGCGGTGGTGTCGGGCGTGGCCGGCTACGGGCTCTACGTGCGCCTGGACTGCACGGCGGAGGGGCTTTTGCCCGTGAGCGCGCTCGGCAGCGAGTACTTCGCCTTCGACCCGGTGGCCTATACGCTCGTGGGCCAGGAGAGCGGCAAGCGCTATCGTCTGGGCCAGCGCGTGGCCGTGGTGCTCGCGGCGGCCGACCCCGCGGCGAGCTCGCTGGAATTCGCCCTGGCCGGGGGGCCGTCGTGGTAAGCGCCTACATCGCGCTGTACCTGTTTTTGGCCGGTGCTGGCGCGGGGGCCTTTCTCATAGGGTCGGTCGTGGATATCGTGCTGCGCTTCCGGCCGACGGCCGCCCGGGGATGGTTTGTCCGCGTGAGCGCGGTGACCGATGCAGGGCTCGTGCTGGGCCCGGTGCTGGTGGCGGTCAGCGCCCTGTTCCTCGTGCTGGACTTGGGCGTGCCCGAGCGGGCCTTCCGCCTGTTCCTTGTATCCACGCCCAGCCTGCTGTCCATGGGCGCCTGGGGTATCGTGGCCTTCTGCGGGAGCGCCGCAGCGGCCTTGGTCCTGGGGGCGCTCGCCGGCGATGATGACGATGACCTCGAGCGCGAGCGCGGCTCGGGGCGCGTGGTGCTGCGGGTGGGGGAGTTCGCCGGCAGCGTGGTGGCCACCGGTCTTGCCCTGTTCGTGGTGGTGTATGCCGGCGTGTTTCTGGCCATGTACCCGTCGCTGCCCTTCCTGCACACCTTCTGGGTGCCGGTGCTGTTCGTGGCCTCGGCCCTGGCCTGCGGATTGGCCGCGCTCATGGTGACGGCCTTCTTCCGCCAGGCGGTGCCCGAGGTAGCGGGGGCGGTGGATGCGCTCCTTGTGGTGGATGCCGTGCTCATCGCCGTGGAGGCGGTGGTGCTCGGGGTGTTTCTGGTCGACTCGTTTATGGCCGCCGGTCCCTCGCTGGCGGCGGTGCAGCTGCTGGTGAGCGGACGATTGCTGCCCCTGTTCTGGATCGGTGTGGTCTGCGCGGGCCTGGTGGTGCCCTTTTCGGTGGACGTGGTCTGCCGCCGTCTGCCCGCGCCGGTGGCGGTGGCCTTGGGCGCGACCTGCACCTTGGTCGGGGGTTTGTGTCTGCGCATCGCCCTGCTGATGGCCACGGAGCGCTTCAACCTGGCCTTCATGAGCGCGCTCGGCTTCTGGAGCTAAGGGGGTTTCCTACGGAAGGCCAACGGCTGTCGCGCCGCTTTGCTGTCGCCGTTCTCTGTGATACTATGACACTATAACTGAGAGAAAGATGGCCCCCTTATGACAGTGAGCGGAAAGATTGCGGAAGTGGCGGCGGAGGCCGAGCCGATCAGTGCGTTCCGCATCAACGAGAAGAGCGTCGTCCCCATTTGGATTCAGATTCGCAAGCGCCTGGTGTACCTCATTTCCGCGGGCAAGTTCGAGCGCGGCGAGCGGCTGCCCTCGGTGCGCGAGCTGTCGGTGCAGCTGGGCGTGAACTACAACACCGTGAACAAGGTGTACCAGGATCTGGAGCGCGACGGCTACATCTACACGCAGCGGGGGCGCGGCACCTATGTGTCCGACCTCAAGGGCGTGAAGTTGTCGGCGGTCGACGGGGATGTGGAAGCGCTGGCCATCGATTTCGTCCAGCAGGCCCTGACCAAGGGCATGTCGGCCGAGGATATCCACGACCTGGTGTCCGAGCAGCTTATTTTGCTGGGCGGCACGGTGTAGCCGCAGATCTGCAAGGGGGAATGGGTGAGAAGCAAGGCGAAGCAGGCGCGCGAGGCGGCCCAGGGGCCCGCCCGCGCTACGGCGCTGGCCGGTTCCATGGCGGCGCCCACGGCGAAGAAGACCTCGCGCAACAGCGTGTACGTGTTCGCAGTGGCGCTGTTTCTCGTCGTGGGCGGCTTGTTCGCTCTGGCGCTGTGGTGCGTGTCGGAGCCGGTGGCCCTGATCGGCGGCGTTGCCCTGGGGCTGGTGACGGCCAGTGCCGTGCGCATCGCACCCCAGTGGGAGCGCGTTGTCATTCTGCGCTTGGGACGGTTCAGCCGCATCGGCGGCCCGGGCATCTACACGGTGATTCCCATTGTGGAGTCGGTGGCGGCCCGGGTCGATCAGCGTATGATCACCACGCCGTTCTCGGCCGAGGAGGCCCTGACGGCCGATTTGGTGCCGCTCGGCATCGACGCGGTGCTGTTCTGGATGGTGTGGGACCCCAAGGATGCCTGCGTTGAGGTGGAGGACTACTCCTCGGCCGTGTGGTGGGCCGCCCAGACGGCCCTGCGCGATGCCGTGGGCCGCATCAATCTGGCCGAGGTGGCCACGCGCCGCGAGCAGTTGGACAACGAGGTGAAGGACATCTTGGAGGAGAAGACGCGCGCCTGGGGCATTACCGTGGTGTCGGTGGAGATCCGCGACATTGCCGTGCCGTCGGATCTGCAGGACGCCCTGTCGAAGGAGGCTCAGGCCGAGCGCGAGCGCAATTCCCGCTTGCTGCTGGCTGAAGTGGAGAAAGACATCTCAGAGATGTTCGTCGATGCCGCGGCCGTCTACGAGCGCAACGACAAGGCCCTGCAGCTGCGCACCATGAACCTCATCTACGAGTCCGTCAAGGAGAAGGGCGGCCTGGTGATCGCTCCGTCCGCTTTCGGCGAGGCTTTCAACAACATAGACAGCTTCCTGAAATAGAGGAGCGCGGGACGGCTGTGAGACGGCACGAGGGCGGCTGTGGGGCGGCTTGCGGGCGGATGCGGGACGGCTGCCCGGCCGCGGTGGGACGATGCTTAGGCGGCGGTTCCCACGACGAAACTGCGACTCGAGCGGTGTACCCTTCTTTCTGGATAAGGAAGAAGGGAGGGTGTTGTGAGAGATCGCGAGCTGGTGTTCAGCGACAGCCCCATGTTCGGCCGCGTCATGAGCGATGCCGAAATATGCAAGGCCGTGGTCGAGCGGATTCTCGGCATGCCGCTCGAGCGTATCGAGTACATCAACGCCGAGCACGCCATCGAGCCCGTTCTGTGGCGCAAGGGCGTGCGCATGGATGTGTTTGCCCGTACTGCCGGAAGTCTCTACAACGTGGAGATGCAGACCTACCGCCGCAAGAACTTGGGGCGGCGCATGCGTTACTACCAGGCTTCCATGGATGTGGAGGTGCTGCGCCGCGGGAAGCCCTATGACCTGCTGCCGGAAAGCTACCTCGCCATCGTCTGCGATTTCGATCCGTTCGGAGCCCGCGCACCGCTGTACACCTTCGAAATCGCCTGTCGCGAGTGCGGGGATGTGGCGCTGGGCCACGGATTTCACTGGCTCGTGCTGAACGCCTCTGCCTGGAGCGAGTTGCCCGAAGGGCCCCTGCGAAACCTGCTACAATATGCGGCAACGGGCGAGGTCGGCGATGACGGGCTTGTCAGACGCATCGCCCGTGCCGTTCAAAAGGGGAACGAAGATGCTCCCTGGAAGGAGAGGGCCATGCAGATTCTGACCTATGAAGAAGATCTCGCCATGCAAAGGGACATGATCCTCCGCGAGGGCCTGAACGAGGGGAGGGCGAAGGGAAGAGCCGAGGGGAGAGCTGAGGGGAGAGCTGAGGGGAGAGCCGAGGGATGCGCTTCCGAACGAGAGCGCTATGGAGCGCTGGTGCGTGCTCTTCTTGCGGCAAATCGCCAGGATGATCTGCTGAGGGCGGTCGAGGATACCTCGTATCTCGAGGATCTTTACCGCGAGTTTTCCCTGTAGAGAGTCGAATTCAAGCCGCCTATTGATTCTTCTGATTATCCATCAGATAGGATAATTTTAGTCATTGATTGTCATAGTAGAGTAGTGTACCCTGACAGTAGGCATTTTGAGAATGCCGCTGGTGCTCCTGCATGGGGCAGGGGCAGATCTCAAGAGAAGGGGGTACACCATGAGCGAGAACGGCCTGAACATCAGCCGTCGAGGGTTCGTGGCGGGGGCCGGTGCTGCGGCTCTCGGGGCCGGACTGGTGGGATGCTCATCGGGCACGGCCGAGAAGGAGGGGACCGATCTGGCCAGCACGGCGCCGGAAAAGGTGGCCTACGATCCCAACGAGGGGGAATGGATTCCCACCGTATGCAATATGTGCTTCAACAGTTGTTCCATCAAGGCTCATGTTGTTGACGGAGTCGTCGTGGAGTTGACGGGTAATCCCGACGGCATTGGCAGTGGACACATCTGCGCCAAGGGTGCCGCGGGCATCATGACTCTGTACGATCCCAACCGCATTACCAAGCCTTTGAAGCGCACCAATCCCAAGAAGGGTTTCGACGAGGACCCCGGTTGGGAGGAGATTTCCTGGGATGAGGCCTGGTCGCTTATCGATGCAGGGTTTAAAGCGGCGGCTGCGGAAAATCCCATGACCGTTGGCGGGGCTTCTATGGTGGCGGGTCTCAATGGCTCGACATGGCGCGGCATGGCCATGGGCTGTGCCTATGGTGCCACACAGGGTCTTCTTTCTGATATTTGCGGCGCGGGTATTCACGTGGTGGAGAATACCTACACTGGAACGGGTAATTGTATGCCCGATTATCAGCATTGTCGCTATCTCATCCAATTCGGCACCCAAGCAGGCACGGCGACGCGTCACGGATTCAACATGACGGCAGACCGTTTTGCGCGCCTGAGGGACGATGATGGTCTTCGCTTGGTAAGCTTTGACCCGCATATGTCCGCTGGTGCCGAGAAGGCTGACCTGTGGGTACCCATTCGCCCGGGCGCGGATGCGGCTGCCGCTCTGGCTATTGCTAACGTGCTGGTGGAGAAGGACCTCGTTGATCGCGAATACCTTATTGAGCGCACCAACGCTCCTGCGTTGGTTGATACGGCCACAGGTCGCGTACTTCGCGCTGAGGGATCGAACAAGTCGTTGTATTGGGACACGGCGGCGAACGCAGCTCTTCCCTATGATGAGTGCGCGACTCCGGCCCTTGAGGGCGAGTTCGAAGTGAATGGGGTTAAGGTGCGTACCGCCTTCTCTGTCTATCAGGAACATATTGCTCCCATGACGCCGGAATGGGCGGAAGAAATTACAACCGTTCCCGCTGCTACGCTGCGCCAGGTGGCCGAGGAATTTGGTAATGTCGCCAAGTCGGGCGACACGATTGAGATTGGCGGCAAGACCTATCGCCATCGTCCGGCTGCGGTTGACATCTTCTCGGGTGTGTCACGTCATAAGCATGCGATTTTGAGCACTTGGAGCTGTCTCATGTTGAATGTGCTCGTAGGGGCGGCAAATTCCGTCGGCGGTCTTCTCGGCTATGCTCCGAAAAGCTATGGCTGGAAGAAAGATAACCCGACGGCCGGCTTTGCTCCCGGCATCTGGGAGGAGGATGGCTTTATTATCGGTACTATGTTCTTCCCGGGCACGCCCGCGCCGTTCTATGATGCCATTCGCAAGGACGACTATAAGCCGACCAACATGGGGCTTATGGAGCTGCAGCCCCTAGCGGAGGACGGGCACTTCGTTCACGTGTGCCAGAGTGATCCCGATCGCTATGGCACGACACCCATCAAGTCTCTGTTCTGGTACGCTTGCAATCCCATCAAGTGGTGGGGCAACCGCGATGAGCAGGCCGAAGTTCTGAAAAAGATGGACTTCGTGGTTGGCTGCGATCTGTTCCTGAACGACACATCGCTTTTTAGCGATATTATGATCCCCGAGGCGTGCTATCTCGAACGCTACGATGTCCTGCCTCAATGGTGGCTCAATCATCGCCAGCCTGGTGGACTGGATGTGCCGTGGACGGTGGAGTTCTGGCAACCAGTTGTGCCCGCTAAAGACAATGCACCGGGTTACATGGAGATCTTCGGCGAGATGTGCTATCGCGCTGGCGCCGAATCCAACGCCGCCTTCATCGGGACGCTCAACGCATTGTACCGAGTGAAGGAAGAGTACCAACTTCCGATGGACCAGAAGCTCGATCCCGAGAAGCTCATTGATGCCATCTACAAGTCTTACATTGATGAGGAGCACGGCATCGATTGGTTCCGTGAACATGGCATCTACACTCGTGAGCGCGAAGTGGACGAGGTGTATATCTGGGATTCCGAGACTCTTGGCCGTATTCCCTTCTATTGGGACTTCATGTTGGAAGCCAAGGAGAAGGTGGATGCGACCGTCGCAGAGTTGAACATTCCCTGGGAGAGCGACGACTACATCCCGCTGCCCGAGTGGCGCCCGGGTGTCGATTTCTACCCGAAGGATGATCCCGCCTACGACATCTTCCCCGTGTATTACACCAATGCGGCTAATACCGACAGCTGGTCGGTGGAAAATCCGTGGATCAATGAGGTAAACGAAGATGATGGCGTGACTTATTGCATCGAGATGAACTCCGCCACGGCGACGGCCAAGGGGCTCGCCTCTGGCGATACCGTTCGTCTGACGAGCACGGCTGGCTATTCGGTCGAGGGGCGTCTCGTGGTGACTGAGACGGTGCATCCCGAATGCGTGTCCACCGTGGTGGGAACGTGGGACTGTCAGTCGAAGTCTATGACGATCGCCCAGGGCAAGGGCGTGAATCTGGTGAACCTGATTCCCGGTACGACAGCGGAACGGTTGGATCATTTGGTTGCGGCGTTTGACCAGTTGATCCGTGTCAAAGTGGAGAAGGTATCCTAGAGGGGGTAGTTGACAATGACTTACGGAATGCTCATTAACCTGAAGAAATGCGTGGGCTGCCATGCGTGTACCGTGGCCTGCAAGGAGGCTCATGGCACGCGTCCGGGTGTACGACGCTCCCGTCTGGAGTGTGAATTCGAGGGGGCCTATCCTTCGGTACGCAAGACGTCAGTGCCCATGCTGTGCATGCATTGCGAGGAAGCGCCTTGCGTGGAAGTATGTCCCACGGGTGCTTCGTTCAAGCGCGATGACGGCATCGTGGCCATCAACAAAGACGAATGCATTGGCTGCAAGACGTGTATGGCTGCTTGCCCGTATGGTGCGCGCCACTTCTCCGAAGACGAAAACGGCTACTTTGGAGAAGCGCTGAACGAGTACGAGGGCGTGATGTACGAGGCTATGCCTGCGGGGACGATGGACAAGTGCACTTTTTGTGCCGATCGAATCGATGCCGGAGGCGATGTCCGTCAGGCCTGTGTCGCAGCGTGCCCTACGCAGTGTCGCATCTTCGGCGATTTGGACGAGCTGCGCGCCCAGGCCGAGGGGGCTGACGGCTACCAGCTGCTGCCCGAGGAGGGCACGAACCCCTCGGTCTGGTATCTGCCCTGCAAGATCAACGCCTAGCGCATCTTCGGTGGCTCTGCGGGGGAGGACGTCCGCCCTCCCCGAACAGCGCCTCTCTCTCGGACGGCGGCCCTCCCTCCCGGGCCGCCGTCCTCCTTTTGAAGGGGCGATGTGTTGCAGGACCGTGAAAGGGGCTCTTCCAGTGCGGCGCTATAATGCTGGGAGACCAAACGGAAGGATTGCGTGACACCATGGCGGACGCATCGCGGGACAGTCGGGGCAAGGCCTCGTTCATTCATGAGCTCATCTGCCGCTTCGAAGAAGAAGTGGGCTCGATCACCCTGGATTCGGTGATCGAGGAGGTGGTGTACGCGGTCACGGTGGACGGACGGCCCTTCCGCGACATGACCTGCTCACCCTGGGATGTGCACGAGCTGGTGATGGGGAATCTGTACACCGCCGGCAAGATCGATCGCGCCGACCAGGTGAGTTGCCTGGATGTCGACGAAAATGCGGGCACCGTGGCGGTTCAGACCTGCGACGAGTCGGCGGCGGCCGGCTCGGTGGTGGATCGGGTGCTGTGCCCTGCCCAATCGGCTCCGAAGACGGTGGAACCCATGCTGACGGCTCAGGAGGTCACCTCCCGCATCGGCTTTCTGGAGGGCAACTCGCGGTTGTTCCACCGTACGGGCGGCGTGCACAGCGCCGTCATGGTGGACGGCGAGGGCGAGCTGGTGGCCTGGTTCGAGGACATCGGTCGCCACAACGCCCTGGACAAGCTGGCCGGCTGGTGCGTGATGAACGGGGTGGACGCCTCCGACAAGGTGCTGCTGTTCTCGGGCCGCGTGCCGCGAGAGATCATCGCGCGGGCCATCCGGATCGGCTTTCCCGTGGTCATTTCCCCGGGCGCGCCGACGAACCTCTCGATCCAGCTGGCCTGCGAGCATGGCGTGACGCTGATCGGCTTCGCCAAGAACGGCAAGTTCAACGTCTACACCCACACTGCGCGGATCAAGTAGCTTCTACGCCATCCAGCTGGCGACGATGGGCACCCAGCCCATGATGAGGATGATGACCACGAGCACCGGTACGCCGAAGCGCATCCAGCGGTGCAGCCACGCGGGGAATTTGAGCCCGGTGCCCTCGTTGGCCTCGGCGAGGAAGTTCTTCCAGCCCCAGCCCCGCCGGCTCACGCAGAACAGCACGAAGACCAGCGAGCCCAAGGGCATGATGTTGCTGGACACGAGGAAGTCCTCCACGGTCTGGATGTCGCCCACGCCGGGCATGACCACGTCCGAGAGCACATTGAAGCCCAGCGCGCAGGGCAGCGAGAGCAGCGGGATGGCGATGAGGTTCACGATGACCGCCCGCTTGCGCGACCAGCCCCACTGGTCCATGGAGAAGCGCAGGATGCCCTCGAACACGGCGATGACCGTGGACAGGGCCGCGAAGCTCATGAACACGAAGAAGAGCGTGCCCCAGACCTGGCCGAGCCACATCTGCTCGAAGACGCTCGGCAGGGTGATGAACACGAGGCCCGGGCCCGAATCGGGGGCCACGCCGAAGGCGAAGCAGGCGGGGAAGATGATGAGGCCGGTGGCGAGCGCCACACCGGTGTCCAGGGCACCGATGGTGGCCGCCTCGCCCATGAGCGAGCGGTGCTTGTCGATATAGCTACCGAAGATGGTCATGGAGCCCATGCCGATGGACAGGGTGAAAAACGCCTGGCCCATGGCCGCGTAGGCCGCCTCGAAGAAGGCATCGGGGCTGGCGAAGATCTTCGAGAAGTCGGGCAGCAGGTAGAAGGCCACGCCCTCGCCCGCGCCGGGCAGGGTGAGCGCCCGCACCACGAGCACGCCCAAGATGGCCAGAAGCGCGAGCATCATCACCTTCGTGACCCGCTCCACGCCCTTCTGCACGCCCATGGAGCAGATGAGGATGGCGATGGCGCAGGTGAGCACCATCCAGAACACCACTTCTGCCGGATTGGCCAGCATGGCGTTGAAGATGGCCTGGGTCTGGGCCGCGTCGGCGCCGACGAACTGGCCTGAGGCCATCTTCGGCACGTAGGCGAGCATCCAGCCGGCCACGGTGGTGTAGAACATCATGAGCAGGTAGCAGCCGGCCCCGCCGATCCACTTGTACTTGTGCCAGTGGGTGCCTGCCGGCTCCAGCTCGTTGAAGGCCCGGGCGATGGAGCGCTGGGAGCCGCGGCCCACGGCGAACTCCATGACGAGGATGGGCAGGCCCAGCACGAGCAGGAAGGCAAGGTAGAGCACGAGGAACGCCGCGCCGCCATACTCGCCGGTGATGTAGGGGAAGCGCCACACGTTGCCCAGGCCGATGGCGCAGCCGGCCGAGATGAGGATGAAGCCGAGACGGCTGCCGAATCGCTCGCGTTCCATAGATGCTCCTTGGGGAAACGGGGCGATGCGGATGCCCCGAGACAGACGGTAACCCAGCCATGCTACCAGAAGAGAAGGCCCCCTTGCATGAGAATTGTCAAGCAAGGGGGCCTTCCCGGGGGTGTGATGGGGCGTGCTATTTCGTGGCGTCCTTGGCCTTCGCCGCGACGTCGTCAGCGGCCTTCTTGGCCTCTTCGGCCTTGGTGGCGACGGCTTCCTTGGCGTCCTCGGCCTTCTCGGCCACGGCGTCCTTGGCATCGCCCGCAGCGTCCTTGGCCTTCTCGGCCGCGTCGCCGGCGGTCTTCTTCAGGTCTTCGGCCTTCTCGGTGGCGGCGTCCTTCAGGTCGGCTGCCTTCTCGGCGGCCGCGTCCTTCATCTCGCCGGCCTTGTCGGCCACCTCGCCGGCCTTTTCCGCTACGGCGTCCTTGATGTCGCCCGCCTTTTCGGCGGCGGCATCCTTGAGGTCTCCTGCTTTTTCGGCCAGGTCGTGGGCGCCTTCAGCGAACGCGTCCTTGATGTCCTCGCCGGCATCCTTGATTTTGTCGATGAAGCTCATGGTGAATCTCCCTTCGGTGTGATGAATAACCTAGTGAAATCATAGAGTTTGTTGGCGCGGGTTTCACCGTGGCCGCGATGACTGATGACGGCCCTTTGATATTCCGTTAAGGCTCCGTTGGAATGGGGAAGGGCTGCGGCAGAGGGGCGGGAAGGCTACAATGGGAGGGAGCATGCTGCGCCGATGAAGGGACGAGCGGTGCTGAGGGGCGATGACCGAGCGAAGGAGGCGGCGATGATTGAACAGCAGACGAGCCCGTCGTTGGCCGCCTATATCGAGAAGATGGCCCGGGCCGAGGAGGACGGCGAGGGGGCTGTGGTGTTGGAGCCCACCCTGTCCTATGGGTTCGGTCTGTTCTCGCTGCGCCTGGCCGTGCGCGGGCCCCGCGGTGCCTACGTGGTGCGCTCCATCGGACAGTTCGCCGACAGCCTGCGCTCCATGGCCGAGGTGCGCTACGGCTCCAAGCTGTCTTTCGTGCACCGGGTGAGCGCCTTCGCCGCGGCTTCCCAGCCGCTGCTCGGCTTCATCGATCGCGCCGTGGAGGCACGCCGCGCGGCCGCGGCGCCGAGGAGCGGTCGCGCGGGCCGCCCGTGGGAGGGGCCCAGGGGCGCTACCGTTGAGCGCGGCGAGGTTGCGGGCCGCAGCCTGGCGCTGACCGAGGCCGAGGCCGTGACGTTCCTGGACGCCGTGGGCGAGGCGCCCTTCGCCTTCGAGTGCACCGACGGCTCGGTGCGCTCCCGCATGACGGTGCGGGTGGCCGCGGGCGATCCGCCGGCGGTGCTGCGCATCATCGAGGAAGAGGACGGCGTGCGGCTCATGCGCGACGACGCTCTGGTGGGCGCGTTCTCGGGCGATGCGGCCTACGTGCTGCTCGATGACGTGTTCTACCGCACCACGCCGGCCTTCGCCGACGGGGCCGATTTCCTGCGCGCGGTGTACCACGGCGACGACCGGTCGCTGTTCGTGGGCCCCGACGATCTGGCCGCCTTCGGGGCCTCGGTGCTGCCGCGTTTGGAGGCGGCCTTCGAGGTGGAGGCGCCGGCGCTGCTCGATCGCTATCGGCGCGTGCCCTGCCGTCTGCGCTTCCACTTCGATCGGGTGGGCGACGGGATCGAGGTGTCGGCCTGGGCGCGCTACGGAGCGGTGTCGGTGCCCCTGGCCCTGGCCCCTTCCGATATGGCCGCGGCCATGGAGGCGGCGCCGGCCGGGGCCGTGGTGCTCGCGGGCGTTGCCGACGAGCCGCCCGAGTCCGCCCTGGACCGCGCCTGCCGCGACAGAGCCCGCGAGGAGGCCGCCTTGGCCCTGCTGCGCGCCTACCTGCCGCCGACGGCGGTGCTGTCGCTGGATGCGGAAGAGGCCGTAGGCGCCCTGCTCTTCCAGGGGTTGGCCGCCTTCGCGGCCTTGGGCGAGGTGCTGACGACGCCGGCCTTCGACCGCCTGCTCTTCGACGGCGTGCCCCGGGTGTCGCTCGGGCTGTCGCTGGCCGGCGATCTCATCGCCATGGACGTGACCCCGGCCGACATCGGCGCGGAGGAACTGGCCGCGCTGCTCGGCAGCTATCGCCGCCACCGGCGCTTCCACCGCTTGCGAAGCGGTGCCTTCGCGCGCTTGGAAGGGGAGGACCTGGCGCGGCTCGACCGCCTGTGCGCCGACCTGGGCATCGATCCTGCGGCGGTGGCCGCAGGCAGGGTGGAGCTGCCCACCTACCAGGCGCTGTACCTGGACAACGAGCTGGACGACGCCTATCGCGAAGGGGCCTTCGCGGCCTTTGTCGAACGGTTCCGCGCCATGAAGGACGCCCCCGTGCCGCCGGCGGGTGAGACTGCGTCGCCGGGGGTCGCGAGTGAGGACGATGGCGCCGCGTTGCGCGGGGTTCTGCGGCCCTACCAGGCTGCGGGCGTGGCATGGATCGATCGGCTGTGGGAGTTCGGCTTCGGAGGCATCCTCGCCGACGAGATGGGCTTGGGGAAGTCGCTCCAGGTGATCGCCGCCCTCGTGAATCGCCGCGCCGCCGAGGTGCCGGGCGCCCCCAGCCTCATCATCTGCCCCGCCTCCCTCGTCTACAACTGGGAAGCCGAGTTCGAGAAGTTCGCTCCCGGCCTTCCCGTCACGGTGGTGGCGGGCACGGCCGCCGAGCGCAAGCGACTGCGGGAGCAGCTTCTCGCAGGCGGGAAAGGGAATGGCGGCGCGAACTGCAGCAGGTCCGAGGGCGCGGGGAGGGGTTCGCGCGCAGATTCCGCAGCGAACGAGACAGTCCAGTGGACTGTCTCGCCGAGCGAGGACTGCCTGAGCACGACGCCCCTCCCCGCGCCCTCGGACCGGACGGACGCGATGGCTCCCGATGCCCCCATCTTCATCACCTCCTACGACCTGCTGCGCCAAGACGCCGAGGCCTGGCAGGCTCTGGCGCTGGATGTGGTGGTGCTGGACGAGGCCCATTACATCAAGAACCACGCCACGCTTACCACCCGCGCCGTGAAGCGCCTGCGCTGCGCGCGCCGCCTGGCGCTGACGGGCACGCCCCTGGAGAACAAGCTGTCCGAGCTGTGGAGCCTCTTCGACTTCCTCATGCCGGGATTCCTCGGCCCCTACCAGGGCTTCCGCGAGCGTTTCGAGGCCGCCATCATCGGCGGCGACGACGATGCGGCCCGACGGCTGCGGCTGCTGGCGAGCCCCTTCGTGCTGCGGCGCACCAAGGCCGAGGTGGCCCCGTCGCTGCCCGAGAAGACTACGACCGTGGTGCCCGTGGCCCTGGAGGGCGAGCAACGACGCCTCTACGACGGGGCCGAGCAGTCCCTGCGCGAGCGGCTGGCGGCTCAGATTCGCCTGTCCCGCTCGCGAGCGGCCAAGCAGATGAGCGCGCGGGAGCGCGAGGCCGCCGCGCCGTCGGTGCCGGTGCTGGCCGAGCTGACGGCCCTGCGCCGTTTGGCGCTGGACCCGGCCCTCGTGTTCGAGAACTACCGGGGCGAGGCCGCCAAGATGGAGGCCCTCAGCGATCTGGTGGCCCACGGGGTGGGCGCCGGCCAGCGCATCTTGGTGTTCTCCCAGTTCACGAGCTTCCTCGATCGGGTGGCCGAGCGCCTGCGCGCCGAGGGCGTGGGCTTCTTCATGCTGACTGGCGCCACGCCCAAGCGCGAGCGACTGCGCCTGGCCGAGGCCTTCAACGCTGGCGGCGCGCCGGTGTTCCTCATCTCGCTGAAGGCCGGCGGCGTGGGGCTGAACCTGACCGGCGCCACCATGGTGGTGCACACCGACCCCTGGTGGAACGCCGCCGCCACCGACCAGGCCACCGACCGCACCCACCGCATCGGCCAGACGGCGCCCGTGTCGGTGTACGAGCTGGTGGCCACGGGCACTATCGAGGAGCGCATCCGGGCCCTGCAGGACGCCAAGCGCGCCCTGGCGGCCCTCGTGCTGGGCGATGAGGCCCCCGCTGGGCCCCAGGACTCTGCGGAATCGTTGACGGCCGAGGAGCTGTGGGAGCTGCTCGGCGGCTAATGGGGTACACTTTCCCCAACGAAAAAAGTGACGAAACGGGGAAGGGGCGTCTGAGGGCGCCGGCCCCGACGATAAGGAGTGCCCCATGGGCTTGTTCGATCGCATCAGCGATGGCTTGAGCCGCTCGCGCGACAAATTCAAGGAGTCGATGAACGTCCTGCTCGACCGTGGGCCCGATCTGGACGAGGAGTTCTGGGAAGGCCTGGAGGAGACGCTCATCCTGTCGGACGTGGGCGGGGCCGCGGCGGCCGACATTGTGGAGCGCCTGCGCGACCAGGCCACGCGCAAGGCGCTGCCCGATGCCTACGCGGTGCTCGATCTGCTGAACGACGAGATCGCCGCCACCTTCACCGAGGGGGGCGACGGCATCTTGAACGGCGATGCGGCCGTGGTGCTGTTCGTGGGCATCAACGGCACGGGCAAGACCACCACCGTGGGCAAGCTGGCCAAGGCCGCCACCGACGAGGGCCGCGCGGTCATCCTGGGGTCGGCCGACACCTTCCGCGCCGCCGCCATCGAGCAGCTGGAGGTGTGGGCGCGCCGCTCGGGCGTGGAGATGGTCACCCGCGAGCGCGGGGCCGATCCGGCGAGCGTGTGCTACGACACTCTGGAGCGCGCCGAGGCCACAGGCGCCGATCTGGTGCTCATCGACACGGCCGGGCGCCTGCACACCTCCGCCGACCTCATGCGCGAGCTGGAAAAAGTGGTGAACGTGGTGCGGAAGCGCGCGAAGCTGCCCGTGTACACGGTGCTCGTGATCGACGCGACCACGGGGCAGAACGGCTTGACTCAGGCCCGCGAGTTCAACCGCGCCCTCGATCTGGACGCACTGGTGGTCACCAAGTTGGACGGCACCGCCAAGGGCGGCATCGCCCTGGCCGTGAGCCACGAGCTGGAACTGCCCATCATCAAGATCGGCGTGGGCGAGGGTATCGATGACCTGCGCGACTTCGACGCCGCCGAGTTCGCCACGGCGCTCGTGGGCTCCTTCGACGAGCGCTTCGACGCTGCCGAGGACAGCCTGCGCGGCGAGAACGCCAAGGAGGCCGCCGTCACGGCCGGCGAGCGCCGCCGCGACGTGCTGGAGGGGGCGCCTGTGGAGGCGGCGGGTTCCGAAGCCGCCATCGCCACGCCCGAGGTCGCATCCGAGGCGGCTGCGCCTGAGGTCGCCCCCGTCCTTGATGAGCAAGGCGATGTGGAAGAGGCCTTCGCCGAGGCCGTCGTGGAGGCCGTCGAAGAGCCGGCCGACGCCGACTTCCTCGAGGCGGCCCTGGGCCACCGTACCGACGAGACCATCGTGGCGGAAACCGAAGAGGATACCGCTGTCGGTCGGGAGGTGGCCGCCATGGCCGAGCTCGACCGCAACGCGGATGTGGTGGCCGATGCCGCCGCTGCCGATGCGGCCGACGCCGACGACGCTCCCTTCACCGACGACGAGCTGGCCGAGCTGGCTCTGGCCGCCGACGACGCCGAGCCCGAAGCCGCCCCCGAGCCCGAGAAAAAGGGCTTCTGGAAGCGCTTCTTCGAATAGCCGATAGCAGGAGAGAAGGAATCGATACCCATGCTTGAGAACCTTTCCGAACGCCTTCAGGGCATCTTCTCCGGCCTGCGGTCCAAGGGCCGTCTGACCGAGGACGACATCAACGCCGCCATGCGCGAGATTCGCCTGGCCCTTCTGGAAGCCGACGTGAACTTCAAGGTGGTGAAGAACTTCGTCGCCCGCACGAAGGAGCGCTGCCTGACAGCCGAGGTACTCGATTCGCTTACGCCGGCCCAGAACGTCGTGAAGATCGTGCTGGACGAGTTGACCGAGCTTTTGGGCCGCACCGATTCGCGGCTCGTGCTGGGCAGCCGCATCCCCAACGTCATCATGCTCGTGGGCCTGCAGGGCTCGGGCAAGACCACGGCGGCGGCCAAGCTAGCCTACCGTCTGAAACAGGAGAACCATTCCCCGCTGCTCATCGCCGGCGACGTGTACCGCCCCGCCGCGGCCGACCAGCTGCAGACCTTGGGCGACGAGATCGGCGTGCGCGTGTACCGCGGCGACGGCACCGACCCGGTGCGCATCGCCAAGGAGGGCATTCAGGACGCCATCGACAACCTGCGCGACGTGGTCATCATCGACACGGCCGGCCGTTTGCACGTGGATGACGACATGATGGCCGAGGCCCAGGCCATCAAAGAAGCGGTGAAGCCCGACCAGATTCTCATGGTGGTGGACGCCATGACCGGTCAGGACGTGGTGAACGTGGTGGAGGCCTTTGCCAGCGCCGTGGACTTCGACGGCGTCATCATGTCGAAGATGGACGGCGATGCCCGCGGCGGCGGCGCCCTGTCCATCCGCGAGGTTACGGGCAAGCCCATCAAGTTCATCTCCTCGGGTGAGAAGCCCGATTCCCTCGAGCAGTTCCATCCCGATCGCATGGCCAAGCGCATTTTGGGCATGGGCGATATGGTGTCGTTCATCGAGAATGCCGTGCGCATGCACGAGGCCGAGGAAGAGGAGATGGAGGCCGAGCGCCTCATGCGCGGCACCCTGACCCTGGACGACTTCGTGACCATGAACCGCCAGGTGCGCAAGATGGGCGGCGTGTCGAAGCTGGTCTCGGCCCTGCCTGGCGGCGACAAGGCCTTGGGCTCGGGCCAGGTGGACGAGGGGGCGCTCGACGCCATGGAGGTGATCATCAACTCCATGACCAAGGCCGAGCGGGCCAAGCCCGAGCTGCTCAACGGCAGCCGCCGCGCCCGCATCGCCAAGGGCGCCGGCGTCACGGTGACCGACGTGAACCAGATGATGAAGAAGTTCAACGAGACGAAGAAGATGTTCAAGCAGGCCACCGCCGGCATGGACGCCGTCGGCGCCGGCCGCGGCAAAAAGGGGAAGAAGGGCAAGGGCAAGCGCCGGCGCCTCGGCATCCCCGGCATGGGCGGCATGTCCATGAAGGACCTGAAGAAGATCCAGGACATGATGGGACAGTAGATTGTTCCGTCGTTGCTGACGCTGCGAGGTCACCAGCCACCGGATCTGACCCCTTGTTTCGCCCACGGCGCGTATCGAAGTACGCTTGGGACGAAGGCGGGGCCATATCCGGCAGCTGGCGGCCTCTCGCTGATTTCCTGGGGCGCATCCCGAAGATAGGGCAGGCGCGCGCCGTTCAGGGCCTGTTCTGAACACGAATGAAGGTATCGTAACACCGCTGGGATCGGTGTGGTATTGTTACGCATTGAAAAGATGTAACACCAGCGGGAGGAGCGACGGTGGCTCTGACGAGACGAGACTTCATGGGCATCGCGGCGTGCGCGGCGGGGGCTTGGGGCGCTTCAACGCTCTTGGCGGGCTGCGCGAGCGGCGGCGGTGCGGGCGCGCCCGCGGGGGGCGGTGCTGCGGGCACGGGCCCGAACGGGGAGAGCCAGGTGGTCGTGACTATGACCCCGTCCTCGGAGCCGGCGGCGGGGTTCAACCCGCTCGTGGGCTGGGGCGCCGGCGAGCACGTGCATGAGCCGCTCATCCAGTCCACCCTCATCGCCACGGACAACAACCTGAACTTCGTGAACGATCTGGCCGTGGACTACGGCTGTTCCGAGGACGGTCTCACCTGGACCTTCGCCATCCGCGATGATGTGACCTTTACCGACGGCATGCCGCTGACGGCCGAGGACGTGGCCTTCACCATCAACGGCATCGTGAACGGGGAAGCGGCCGAGGCCGATTTGTCCTGCGTGCGCGAGGCCCGGGCCATCGACGGGGTGACCTGCGAGCTTTCCCTGGTGCGCCCGAACAACGCCCTGCTGTACACCTTGGCCGTGGTGGGCATCGTGCCGGCCCACGCCTACGGGCCCGACTACGGCGAGCACCCCATCGGCAGCGGCCGCTATATGCTGGAGCAGTGGGACCGCGGCCAGCAGGTGATCCTGCGGGCGAATCCCGACTACTACGGCGAGGCGCCGCTCATCGAGCGCGTGGTGGTGCTGTTCATGGAAGAGGATGCCTCCCTGGCCGCGGCTCAGTCGGGCTTGGCGGACGTGGCCTACACCTCGGCGACGCTGGCCGGGGCGGTGCCGGCGGGGTATGCGCTGCTGAACTGCGCCTCGGTGGACTCCCGCGGCATCTCTCTGCCGTGCCATCCGGCAGGTACCGACGTGGTGGTGGACGGCGACATGGTCTACGAGGGCGGCAACGACGTCACCTGCGACCTTTCCGTGCGCCGCGCCCTGAACTACGGCATCGACCGCATTGCCATGATCGAGCGTGTGCTGGCGGGCTTCGGCCGGCCGGCCTATTCCGTGAGCGACGGTATGCCCTGGTCGAGCGAGGCCATGGAGGTGGCCACCGATGTCGCGACCGCCGAACGCCTGCTGGATGAGGCCGGCTGGCAGCGCGGCGGCGACGGGATGCGCGCTCGCGAGGGAGTGCCCTGCGCCTTCGACCTGTACTATGCAGCGGGAGATTCCACCCGCCAGGCCCTGGCCTACGACTTCGCTGACCAGTGCGCCGCCCTCGGCATTGCCGTGACGCCCCGGGGGGCCAGCTGGGACGACATCTACCTGCGCCAGTACGCCGACCCGGTGCTGTGGGGCTGGGGGTCGAACTCGCCGGTGGAGCTGTTCGAGCTGACCTATTCCGCGGGCTGGGGCAACTACGCCCAGTACGCCGACGCTGCGGTGGACGCGAACTTGGAGGCGGCCCAGGCGGCCCGCACCGTGGAGGAATCCTACCCCTTCTACCAGGCGGCTCAGTGGGACGCCGCCACGGGCACCGGCGTGGCCCCCGAGGGCGCCGCTACCTGGGTGTGGCTCGCCAACGTGGACCATCTCTATTTCGAGCGGGAGGGCCTGGCCGTGGCCGAGCAGAAGCCCCACCCCCACGGCCATGGTTGGTCGCTGGTGAACAACATCGACCGCTGGTCGTGGAACTAGCCGCATGGGGCACGGAGCGGAAGGGGCGGCGGTGTTTTCCTACGTGGCGCGCAATATCGGGCGGTTTCTCCTGCTGATGGCGGCCGTGGCCGCGGTCACCTTCGCCCTGGTGAGCCTGTCGCCGGTGGACCCGGTGCAGGCCAACGTGGGCCAGGCAGCCCTGCTCGGCATGAGCGAGGAGAAGCGGGCGGCCCTCGCGGCCTGGTGGGGCGCTGATACGCCCATGCACGAGCGCTTCATCGCTTGGGTGGGCGGCCTGCTGCAGGGCGACATGGGCACCTCGCTGCGCTACAACGCGCCCGTGGTCGACGTGATCGCCGCGCGGGTGGCCAACTCGCTTGCGCTCATGGCCGTGGCCTGGGTGGTCTCCGGCGTGCTGGGGTTTGTCCTCGGCGTGGCGGCGGCCCTGAACGAGGGGCGCCTGATCGATCGCTTCGTGCGCGGCTACTGCTTCGTGCTGGCCGCCTCGCCCACTTTCTGGGTGGGGCTTGTGCTGCTCATGGTGTTCTCGGTGTGGCTCGGCTGGTTCCCCCTGGGATTCTCGGTGCCCGTGGGCGTGGCGGCGGCCGACGTCACCTTCGCCGATGCCCTGCATCATATGGCCCTGCCGGCCATCACGCTGTCGGTGGTGGGGGTGGCCAACGTGGCCCTGCACACGCGGGCCAAGGCCATCGACGTGCTGGCGAGCGATTACGTGCGCTTCGCCCAGGCCCGGGGCGAGAGCCGCAGCCAGGTTATGCTGCGCCACGGGTTGCGGAACCTGGCGCTGCCCGCGCTCACGCTGCAATGCGCCCAGATAGCGGAGATATTCGGCGGCTCGGTGCTCGTGGAAGAGGTGTTCAGCTATCCCGGCCTGGGCCAGGCCGCCGTGACCGCCGGCCTCGGCGGCGATGTGGCCCTGCTGGCCGGCATCGCTCTGGTGTCGGCCGCTCTCGTGTTCGCCGGCAACCTGGTCGCGAACCTCATCTACGGCCTCGTAGACCCCCGCATGCGCCCCGTGCGCAAGGCCGCCTCCGACGAAAGGACCCTGCGATGACCGACGCAACGGCTCCCGTGCTGTCGGCCCCTCGGACGCGGCGCCTGCCGAACCGCCGCCGGGCCTTCGCCCTGGCCGTGGGCGGCGGGCTGCTGCTGGCCGTGGTGGTGGCAGCCGGTCTGGCGGCATCGCCCGCGGCCCAGGCCACCGATTTCGCGGCGAAGAATCTGGCGCCCTCCCTGGCGCACCCCTTCGGCACCGACTGGATGGGCCGCGACATGTTCTTGCGCACCCTGGCCGGTCTTGCCACGAGCCTCCTCGTGGGCCTCGGCGCGGCCGTGGTCTCGTCGCTGATCGCCCTCGGGCTGGCTGCCGCGGCGGCGCTGGGCCCCCGCTGGGTCGACGGCGCGGTCAGCTGGCTCACCGACCTTATGATGGGCATTCCCCACATCGTGCTGCTCATCCTGATCTCCTATGCCTTGGGGAAGGGCTTCTGGGGCGTCACCATCGGCGTGGCCCTGACCCACTGGCCGAGCCTCGCCCGTATCCTGCGGACCGAGATACTGCAGTGCAAGAACGCCGGCTTCGTGGCTGTGGCCCGTCAGTTGGGCGCAGGCCGGGCGGCCATCGCCGTGCGCCACATGGTGCCCTACGTGCTGCCGCAGTTCGTGGTAGGGCTCGTGCTGCTGTTCCCCCACGCCATCCTCCACGAGGCCGCCATCACCTTCCTCGGCTTCGGCCTGCCGCCGGAGATGCCGGCCATCGGCATCATCCTGTCCGAGTCCATGGGGTACCTCTCGGCCGGCCTGTGGTGGCTCGCCGTGTTCCCCGGCGTGGCCCTCGTGGTCTGCGTCATGCTATTCGATGCCGTGGGATCCAGCCTGCGCAAGCTGGTCGATCCCGCCCGCGCCCAGGAATAGGGGAGGCGACGATGACGAACGAGACCCCTCAGGCTCGGGAAGCCCGCGCGATGATCGAGCCGCACGGGGCCCCGGCGGCCCCCGAGGCCCACGAATCCCTCGACCACCAGACGTCGGCGGTGCACCATCACCATTCCCATGCGGCGGACTCGCGCCATGGGCACGGTCATCACCTGCTCACGGTGGAGGACCTCTCCGTGGCCTTCCGCATGTACGACGAGGCGGCTGGGGAAACGGCTCGAACAGAGAAGGCGCAGGAGGCGGGGAAGGCGCCCGGCCGCCGCCTGTCGGCCCTGGGCCGCTACCTGGGGGCGCCCCAGCGGGAAGTGGAGGTCATCCACCAGCTGAGCCTGTCGGTGCACGAGGGCGAGATCGTGGCCGTGGTGGGCGCCTCGGGCTCGGGCAAGACCCTGCTGGCCGACGCGGTGCTCGGCCTGTTCGAGCCCAACGCCCTCGTGCGTGGCCGCATCTGGTTCGACGGCGCGCCCATGGACGCGGCCGCCCTGGCCGCCGAGCGGGGGCGCGGCATTGCGCTGGTGCCCCAGTCGGTGGCGAGCCTCGACCCGCTCATGCGGGTGGGTCGCCAGGTGGAGGGCGCGCCGCGGGGCCGCGGGGCCGCCCGTCGCGCCGACAAGCGCCGCCGGGCCGAGCGCCGCCGCGAGCTGTTCGCCCGCTACGGCCTGGACGAGGGGGTGGCGCGGCTGTTTCCCCACGAGCTGTCGGGGGGCATGGCCCGGCGCGTGCTCCTGTGCTGCGCCCTTATGGGGAACCCGAAGCTCATCGTGGCCGACGAGCCCACCCCGGGCCTCGACCTGGATCTGGCCGTGCGCGCCCTGGCCGACCTGCGCGCCTTCGCCGACGGGGGCGGGGGCGTCATGCTCATCACCCACGACATCGAGTTGGCCCTCACCGTGGCCGACCGGGTGGCGGTGTTTCGCGACGGCACCGTGGTGGAGGAGACGGCTGTGGCCTCCTTTTCCGATGCCGCCCTGCTGGCCCATCCCTTCAGCCGCCAGCTCTGGCACGCCCTGCCCGAGCACGACTTCGCCGTGACCGACACCGCTGTCGAAGGAGGCACCCCATGCTAGAGGCCCGTCGCATCGCCTTCGGCTATCCGGGCGCCCCGCTGCTCTACCGCGACTTCTCGCTGACGGTATCCCCGGGCGAGCGGGTGCAGCTGGCCGCCCCCTCGGGGGCCGGCAAGACCACTCTGGCCCGCATCCTGGCCGGCTACGAGCGCCCGCGGGCGGGGGAGGTGCTCATCGACGGCGCCCCGCTGCCGCGCCGGGGCGTCTGCCCCGTGCAGCTGGTGGGCCAGCATCCCGAGCTGACCGTGGACCCGCGCCAGCGCATGGACGCCGTGCTGGCCGAGGCGGGGGCGACTCCCGAAGAGGAGGCGCGCCTGCGGGAGCTGCTCGGCATCCAGGACCGCTGGCTGACCCGCTTTCCCCACGAGCTGTCCGGCGGCGAGCTGCAGCGCTTCTGCATCGCCCGGGCCCTGGCCGCCCGCCCGCGCTACCTCATCGCCGACGAGATCTCCACCATGCTCGACGCCGTGACCCAGGCGCGCCTCTGGCAGGCCCTGCTCGCCGAGGCCGACGCCCGCGATCTCGGGGTGGTGTTCGTGTCCCATTCCCCGGCGCTTTCCGCCCGTATCGCCACGCGCGTGGTGGATCTGAGGGGTGGGCGAGCGGTGCCGCCGGCGCCATCCGTGGATAGTTCGTGGACGGACGCTTGTCAAACCCGCATCTAAGCCGTAATATAAGCAATTGCTGTTTTCGCCGCACTGTGCGAACAGTGCTTGCGTATAGAGAAGTATCAGTAGAAGGAGTTCCATTTCATGGCAGTCAAGATTCGCCTCGCCCGCCACGGCGCCAAGAAGCGCCCGTACTACCGTATCGTCGTTGCCGATTCCCGCGCCCCGCGTGACGGCCGTTTCATCGAGGAAGTGGGCCGCTACAACCCCTGCTGCCATCCGCACCTCATCAAGTTCGACATGGAGAAGCTGGACAAGTGGCTCGCTGACGGCGCCCAGCCCACCGACACGGTGGAGCGTCTGATCAAGGCCGCTCGCGAGAACGCTTAAGCCATGGCCGAACTGACGGAAGATCTGGCAGGTCTCGTCGATTCCATCGTGCGTCCCCTCGTGGAGGACGCCGACGCGCTGGACGTTGCGGCCGTTGAGGCCGAGGACGGCAGCATCGTCGTGGAGGTTCGCGTGGCCGAGGGCGATGCCGGCAAGGTCATCGGTCGTCAGGGCCGTGTCATCAAGGCCATCCGCACGTTGGCGCGCGCCGCAGCTTCGCGCTCGGGCAAGCTCGTCGATGTGGAGCTCATCGATTAAATGCGCGGCTGGATCGATATCGCCTATCTGGCGAAACCGAAGAATTTGAACGGAGGGCTCGTCGCACGGGGTGCGTCGGGCCTTCCCGTTTTGCTGTACGAGGGCCTGGAAGTGGCCCTGGTGCCCCCGGTCATCGACGCCCCGCGCCGCGTGACCGTGAGCAGCGTGCAGGAGCTCTCCGACAACGAGGCCCTTGTCACCTTCGCCGAGGTGGCCGACCTCACCACGGCCGAGCTGCTGGCCGGTTGCCGCTGTCTGGCCCGCGAGGCCGCCGTGGACCTCTCGGTCCTGGAAGAGGCCCAGGCCCTGCCCGATTGGGACGGCTGGCGTGTGGAAGACGCGCGGGCCGGCTATGTGGGGGAGGTGGCCTCTGTTGACGAGCGCGCCACCCAGCCCTTGCTCACGGTGCGTCGCCCCGACGGCCGCGAGACGCTGGTGCCGCTGGTGGACGCCTTCATCGAAGAGGTGGACGAGGCCGCGCGCCTCATTCGCCTCACCTGCCCCGACGGCCTGCTCGACCTCTAGGGCGCCTGCGCGCTCAACTCTGACGCGAAGGATCGCCCCATGCTCATCGAGACCCTCTCCACCTTTCCCCATATGTACGACTCGGTTATGGGCGAGTCCATGATGAAGCGCGCCCAGAAGAAGGGCCTCTTAGAGTTTCGCGCCCACGATCTGCGCGACTGGACCCACGATCGCCACCGCACCACCGACGACGACCCCTATGGCGGCGGCGCCGGCCTCGTCATGAAGTGCGAGCCCATCTTCGAGGCGGTGGAGGAGATCCTCGGGAAAGAAATCGTCGAAGCGAAGCTGGCTTCAGCCGAGGTTGAGCCCGGCGAAGATACGGGGTGCCCTGACCGAGCGAGTTCCGCAGCGACTGAAACAGTCCAGTGGACTGTTTCACCAAGCGAGGACTGCCCGAGCGAATCAGGGTACCCCGTAGTTTCGCCCCCGGACACCGCCCCCAAGATCGTCTTTCTCGCGCCCCAGGGGCGCACCTTCGACGACGGCTATGCCACCGAGCTGGCCGCCGAGGACCATTTGCTGTTCATCTGCGGCCACTACGAGGGCATCGACGAGCGCGTCTACACCCTGGCCGACCATGTGATCTCCCTGGGCGACTACGTGCTCACCTCCGGCGAGCTGGCCAGCATGGTGGTCATCGACGCCGTGGTGCGCAAGCTGCCCGGCGTGTTGGGAGCGGCAGAGGGTCCCATCGACGAGTCCTTCACGAGCGGGCTGCTGGAATATCCCCAGTACACGCGCCCCGCGAACTTCCGCGGCATGGAGGTGCCCTCGGTGCTGCTGTCGGGCAACCACGGCGCCGTGGCCCGCTGGCGCCGCGAGCAGAGCCTCGCCCGCACTGCCGAGAGCCGCCCCGACCTCCTGGCCGCCTTCGAGGCCGCCGGACACCTCACCAAGGCCGACCGCGCCTTCTTGGATTCCCTGGCGTAACGCCCTGCGATCCCTCCGCTGACCTGAAATTTCTGTTGTCTTGCGAATGGGGGCCTTGGGCGCTGGTGGAAGCGCTATTATGGCTTTTCACGGTAATTCGCAGGCGGGGAAAGGGTTTGGTCCATACATGCACGAGCGCGACTACGCTTCTCACTCTTCGGGCTTCTTGCGCACGCTGCTGAGCGTTCTCGGCCTCATCTTCGTGGTCGTCATGCTGTCCTGGGGCCTGCGCACCTTCGTCTTCCAGGCCTACGAGATCCCCTCGGGCTCCATGGAAGAGACCATCATGCCCGGTGACATGGTCTTCTCCGAGAAGATCACCTACTACGGCAGCAGCCCGACCCCCGGCGACATCGTCACCTTCGAGGACCCCGACCCGCTGTCGTCGGGCCGCATCCTCATCAAGCGCGTCATCGCCGTGGGCGGCCAGACCGTGGATCTGCGCGACGGCCGCGTCTACGTGGACGACGTGCTGCAGGACGAGCCCTACACGCGCGGCGAGCCGTCCTACGCGCTCACGCCCATGGCCGGCATCGACATCAGCTACCCCTACACGGTGCCCGAGGGCCGCATCTGGGTGATGGGCGACAACCGCACCAATTCCCAGGATTCCCGGTTCTTCGGCGCCGTGCGCGAGTCCTCCGTCACGGGTCGGGCCATCTTCATCTACTGGCCGCTGAACAATCTCGGGCCCCTGTAGGCCCCTGCGCGCTTCATTCGTTGGTTCTGGAAAAGGAGAAGGAGAGCTATGAGTCTGGAAACCGCATCCCCGGCTTGCGGGGAGAAGCAGCCCCCCACGTTCCAAGACGTCATCATGAACTTGCAGCGCTACTGGGCATCCACAGGTTGCGTGGTGCTGCAGCCCTACGATAACGAGGTGGGCGCCGGCACCAACGCCCCGGCCACCACGTTGCGCTCGCTCGGCCCCGACACCTGGCGCACCTGCTACGTGCAGGGCTGCCGCCGTCCCACCGACGGCCGCTACGGCGAGAACCCCAACCGCGGGCAGTTCTACTACCAGTTCCAGGTGCTCATCAAGCCTTCGCCCGAGAACATCCAGGACCTGTACCTGGGAAGCCTCGAGGCTATCGGCATCGATGTGTCGGCCCATGACGTGCGCTTCGTGGAAGACGACTGGGAGAGCCCCACGCTCGGCGCCTGGGGTCTGGGCTGGGAGATCTGGATCGACGGCATGGAAGTGACCCAGTTCACCTACTTCCAGCAGGTGGGCGGCTTCGAGTGCGACCCGGTGCCCGTGGAGATCGCCTACGGCCTGGAGCGTCTGACCATGTTCGTCCAGGGCGTGGACAACATGTTCGACATCGTGTGGGCCCGCGGCGACGACGGCGTGGTGTTCACCTACGGCGACGTGTACCTGGAGAACGAGCGCGAGTACTCCAAGTACAACTTCGAGGTGGCCGACACTGAGTTTCTGTTCCAGGAATTCGCCGACCGCGAGGCCGAGTGCCTGCGCACCCTGGAGGCGAACCTGCCCCTGCCGGCCTACGATTCGGTGCTGAAGTGCTGCCACGCCTTCAACCTGCTGGACGCCCGCGGCGTCATCTCCGCCACCGAGCGCATGGCCTACATCCTGCGCGTGCGCACGCTGGCCAAGGCCTGCTGCGCCTCGTACATGGAAAACGTCGTGGGCATGAAGGTGTCCGACGTGGAGGCCGAAGACGCCGACGCGGCTGCCGATGCGGCCGCTGACACCGCCGAGAAGAAGGAGGCTTAAATCATGGCCGACATTCGCACCCTCGCCTTCGAGATCGGCACCGAGGAGATTCCCGCCTTCGATCTGAAGCGCGCCACCGAACAGCTGGCCGAGCTGGTGCCGGCGTCCCTGGACGCTGTGCGCATCCCCCACGGGGACGTGGCCATCTACACGAGCCCGCGCCGCCTTATCGCCATCGTGGCCGATGTGGCCGCCGAGACCGAGGCGCTGGAAGAGGTCTTCCGCGGCCCGGCCGCCAAGATCGCCTTCGACGAGGCCGGCAACCCCACCAAGGCTGCCATCGGTTTCGCCCGCGGCAAGGGGCTTGATGTGGACGCCCTGGAGCGCCGCGACGAGAACGGCACCGAGTACGTGTACGCCGTGCGCAGCGTGCCCGCCCAGCATGTGGCGGCCCTGCTGCCCGAGGTGCTGCGCGGCATCATCGACGGCATCAGCTGGCCGAAGTCCTGCCGCTGGGGCACCACCCGCGAGATGTTCTCGCGCCCGGTGCGCTGGCTGGTGGCCCTGCTCGGCGACGAGGTGATTCCCGTCGAGTATGCCGGGCTCACCGCCGGCAACACCACCCGCGGCCACCGTTTCCTGGCCCCCGGCCCCCACGCGGTGCCCTGCGCCGACGACCTGGTGTCTGTGGTGGAGGGTGCTTACGTGGTGCCCACCCAGGCGGCCCGCGAGGCCCGCATCCGCGCGGGCGTGGCGGCGGCCGAGGCGGCCACCGGCTACACGGCCGAACTGCCGCCCAAGACCTTGACCGAGGTCATCAACCTGTCCGAGTATCCCACGGTGATGGTGGGCACCTTCGACGAGGAGTTCCTCAAGGTGCCCGAGGAGATCATCGTGGACGCCATGCTCATGCACCAGCGCTACTTCCCGCTCTACGACGGCGGCAAGCTGACGAACAAGTTCATCATCGTGTCCAACGGCGACCCGGCCCACGAGGCCACTATCGTGGACGGCAACGAGCGCGTGGTGGCCGCCCGCCTCTACGACGCGAAGTTCTTCTACGAGGAGGACCTGAAGCAGCCCCTGGAAGCCTACGTGAGCCGTCTGGACGAGGTGGTGTTCCAGGAGACCCTGGGCACGATGCGCGACAAGACCGAGCGCGTGGTGAAGCTGTCGGCGCGTTTGGTGGCCCAGGCGGGGCTGGCTCCCGAGGAGATGCGCGACATCGCCCGGGCCGCCTACCTGGCCAAGGCCGACCTGGTCACGGGCGCGGTCATCGAGTTCACGAGCGTCCAGGGCGTCATGGGCAGCTACTACGCTACCGCCGCCGGCGAGCCTGAGCGCGTGGCCCGCGCCATCGCTGAGCACTACCGCCCGCGCTTCTCCGGCGACGCCATCCCCACCGACGTGGTGGGCCAGGTGGTGGCCCTGGCCGACAAGCTGGACACCATCTGCGGCTTGTTCGCCGTGGGCCAGTCTCCCACCGGCTCGTCGGACCCCTTCGCCCTGCGCCGCGCCGCCCTGGGCGTGCTGGCCATCCTGGAGACGGGCATCGGCATCAACTTGGTGGAGGCCATCGACGGCGCCCTCATCATCTACCGCGAGGCGGGGTTGGAATTCGACAACGCCGCGGTGCGCCAGGAGATCATCGACTTCTTCATCACTCGCGAGAAGGTGGCCCTGCGCGACGCCGGCGTGAAGGCCGACACTATCGACGCGGTTCTGGCCTGCGGTATCGGGGAGCCCATGGTGCTGGCCGCCCGCGCCCGCGCCCTGGAGGCCGCCCGCACCGAGCAGCCCGACACCTTCGCCGATCTGGCCATCGCCTTCGCCCGCGCCAACAACCTGCGCGAGCAGAAGCTGGGCTGCGGCTACAAGGTCGCCGATCTCTCCGAGGTGGAGTGCGCCCTGTCCGAGGCTATCGTGGTGGCCGAGGAGGCCGTGGCGACCGCCCTGCGCGAGGATCGCTTCGCCGATGCGCTTACGGCCCTGGCCGCCCTGCGCGCGCCGGTGGACCGCTTCTTCGAGACCACTATGGTCATGGACGAGGACGTGGCGGTGCGCGAGACGCGCCTGAAGCTGCTGAACCGCTTCGCCAACGTGTTCGCCCACGTGGCCGACTTCGGCCAGATGGCGAAGAAGTAGGCGCGCTGGTGCCGCCCGCGCGGCGGCTGGCGAAATGTCTGTCATTTGAAGGCGGCTCTCTTGCGAGGGCCGCTTTTCTTCTATACTGGGGCCATGGAAACGATTGCAATCATAGGCGGCGGCGCGGCGGGGCTTGCGGCCGCCATCGCGGCCGGGGAAGCGGCCCGGGTCCAAGGCCGCGCTGTGCGTGTGGTAGTGTACGAGGCCTCCGATCGCGTGGGCCGCTCGATCTTGGCCACGGGCAACGGGCGCTGCAACTTCTCGAACGCCGTGGTGGATGCGACGTGCTACCGCAACGGGACGTTCGTGGCCGCGGCGCTGGAGGCGCTGGAAGAGGCGGCGGGCGCGGGCGATGGCGCTGGCGCGGATGCGGGCACCGGCTCGTCCAACGCGGTGCTGCGGTTTTTCGCCGACCACGGGCTTTTGTGGCGCCGGGAGAGCGAGGGGCGCCTGTACCCGCTGGCGAACAAGGCCACTTCGGTGCTGGACGTGCTGCGCGCGGCCGCGGCCGCCGTGGGGGTGGAAGAGCGCTGCGAGGCCGCCGTGGCCGCCGTGGAGCCGCCGCGCGGGGCGGGAAAGCCCTTCACCCTGCGCCTGGCCGACGGGCGCTTCGAGCGGGCCGCGGCGGTGATCGTGGCCGTGGGCGGCACGATGGCCGCCGGTCTTCTGCCCGCGGGGCTTTCGGTGGCGCCGCCGCGACCCACCTTGGGCCCGCTGGCCACCGAGACGCGCTGGTGCCGCCGTCTGGACAATATCCGCGTGCGCGGGGCGCTGGAGCTGCGTCGCGACGGCGCCCTTGTGGCCCGCGAGCCGGGCGAGGTGATGTTCCGCAAGTACGGCGTGTCGGGCATCGCCGCCTTCAACTTGAGCCGTCTGGCCCAGCCGGGCGACGCGCTGGCCGTGGACTTCGTGCCCGCCGTGGAAGCTGCCGCTATGGCTGATTTCCTGCGGGAACGCCGCGACCGTTTGGGGGCGGTGCTTGGTCGGGCCGCTACCTGGGACGATATGCTGCGCGGCATGGTGCTGGGCCCCGTGGCCGAGGTGCTGCTGGACGCGGCGCACTTGCGCGCGAGCGCGCCCGTGGCGACCGACGAGGCGCCCGCGATGGCGGCGGTGCTGAAGGGGCTGTGTCTGCCGGTGACGGGCCTGGGCGATCCGCGCCAATGCCAGGTGCACCGCGGCGGCCTTCAGGTGTCTGCCGTTGATGCCGCTGCCTGCGCGGTTGCCGCTGTGCCGGGGCTGTTCGTCGTGGGGGAGGCCCTCGATGTGGATGCTCCCTGCGGCGGCTACAACCTCCACTGGGCCTGGGCCTCGGGGCTGCTAGCCGGTCGCGCCGCCGTGGCGCGGGTGGCGGGGCGGTCCGAATCGAAGGAGGAGACGCGATGATCCAGGCCTCGAATGTGTCGGTGTCCCTGGATGCCCTGCTGCCCGAGAACGCGGCGCTGCTGCGGCGCGAGGTGGCGCGGGCCCTGAGCGTGAAGCCCGCGACGGTGACGGAGGTCGCCCTGCTGAAGCGGTCGGTGGATGCGCGGAAGAAGGCGCAGGTCCACGGGGTGGTCACCGTTGCCGTGGCCCTGGCCGCGGGTGCGGCGCCCCATCCCGCGCGGGGCGTGACGGTGCGGCCCTACGAGCCGACCGCGCCTTTGGAAGTGCCCTGGGTCGGTTCCGTCGAGCCGCGGCCGCTGGTGGTGGGCACGGGGCCGGCCGGCCTGTTCTGCGCCCTGTACCTGGCCCGGGCCGGGCTGCGGCCGCTCGTGGTAGAGCGGGGCGCGGCGGTGGACGAGCGCGTGGCGGCTGTTGAAGCCTTCGCCGCGGGCGCCCCCTTGGACACGGTCACGAACATCCAGTTCGGCGAGGGCGGCGCGGGCACGTTTTCCGACGGCAAGCTGAACACGGGTATCAAGAGCCCGCACATCCGCCATGTGCTGGAGGCCTTCGTGGAAGCGGGCGCCCCGGCCGACATCCTCGTGGACGCGAAGCCCCATATCGGCACCGACCTCTTGGTGGGGGTGGTGCGCCGCCTGCGGGAGGCCATCATCGCGGCCGGCGGCGAGGTGCGCTTCCGCACGCGCCTGACCGATCTGCGCCTGGAAGATGGCCGCGTGGTGGGCGCGACGCTGACCGACGAGGCCACGGGCGCGGAAGAGGACGTGGCCACGGGCGCGGTGGTGCTCGCCTGCGGGCACTCGGCCCGCGACACCTTCGCCCTGGTGCGCGACCGCGGCTTCGCGTTGGCGCGCAAGCCCTTCGCCGTGGGCGTGCGCATCGAGCATCCCCAGGCGCTGGTGAATCGGTCCCAGTACGGCTCGGCCGCCGCCCATCCGGCTTTGGGCGCGGCCGACTACAAGCTGGCCGTGAAGACCGCCGACGGCCGCGGGGTGTACAGCTTCTGCATGTGCCCCGGCGGGGAAGTGGTGGCCGCGGCCAGCGAAGAGGGCGGCCTGTGCGTGAACGGCATGAGCCGCCACGCCCGCGACGGGGCCAACGCCAACGCGGCCCTGCTCGTGGAGGTACGGCCCGACGACCTGCCCGGCGATGACCCGCTGGAGGGCGTCGCGTTCCAGCGCGCCTTGGAGCGGGCGGCCTTCGCAACGGGCCAGGGGGTGGGGGAAAGCGGTCGCGCTGCCTATACCGCGCCCGCCCAGACCGTGGGGGACTTCCTCGGCGGTGCCGCCGGGTCGCCGAGCGCTCTCGTCGAGCCCACGTACCCGCGGGGTGTGGCCTGGTGCGATCTGCGCGACTGTCTGCCGCCCCTCGTGACCGATGCCCTGGCCGAGGCGCTTCCCCTGCTCGATCGCAAGCTGGCGGGTTTCGCCCATCCCGAGGCGGTGATGACCGCCGTGGAGGCGCGCAGCTCCAGCCCCGTCCGCCTGGTGCGCGACGGTCGCTTCCAGGCGCAGCGCGCCGCGAGTGGCGAAGAACCGGCCGCCGATGCGGCTTCGGGGCTGTACCCCTGCGGCGAGGGGGCGGGCTATGCCGGCGGCATCATGAGCGCGGCCGTGGACGGCCTGCGCGTGGCCGAGGCCGTGGCGGCCGCCTACGGGGACGGTGCGCGATGAGGATGCTCGATCGGGAACAGGCCGCCGCTGCCCTGGCCCGGGGCGAAGCCGTGGTGCTTCCCACCGATACCGTTTACGGGGTGGGCGTGGCCGTGGGCGCCGTGGACGACCCGGCGGTGCTGTTCCGTCTGAAGGGGCGTCCGGCCGGCAAGCCCGTGGCCTGGCTCGTGGCCAGTGTCGATGACCTGGACCGTTACGGCCGCGCCGTGCCCCCCTGGGCCCGCGATCTCGCCGAGCGCTTCTGGCCCGGGGGTCTCACCCTGGTGGTGCCGGCCTCCGACGCGGTGCCGCCGGCCTTCCGCTCGGCGGCGGGCACCAT
Source organism: uncultured Enterorhabdus sp. (assembly GCA_947645965.1). The sequence goes on from CANSES010000003.1 coordinate 54,163, forward strand.
CGGCCTGCGCATGCCCGCCTGCGATGCCACCCTCGATCTGCTGCGCGCCGTGGGAACGCCCCTGGCCGTGACCTCGGCCAACCGCTCGGGCTGTCCCGACACGGGCGCCCTCGAGCATTTGGACGCGGCCCTGGTCGCCCGCACCGCCGGCCTCTACCGGGGCGACGGTGCCGCTGCGACCGCCGCGTCCGATGCCGATTCTGTTTCCCCCGCCAGCGCCTCGGCGCCCTCCAGCGTGGCTTCCACCGTGGTCGATTGCACGGGGGAGGAGCCCGTTATCCTGCGCCAGGGCGCTTTGGGACTCGACGATTTGAAAGGATGCCGCCCATGACTGTTTGCGCCGTTGCCGGCCGCACCGACTTCACCTTCCCCTCCGCCGACGGGGTCAGCGAGGTGCGCGCCGTGCTGTGGATTCCCGCCTCGATGGAGGAGGACCGCGCCGCGGGCCGTACCGATGAGCCAGGGGCCTTTCGCCCCCGCGGCGTGGTGCAGCTCATCCACGGCATGGCCGAGCACATCGACCGCTACGACGACTTCGCCCGCTTCCTCGCGGGCGCGGGCTACCTGGTGGCCGGCCACGATCACGTAGGTCACGGAGGCACGGCCCCCACAGCGGCCCATCGCGGCCGCATGCATCCGACGTACGGTGGCGACGCGCTCGTGGCCGATGTGCAGTCGCTGCGCCTGCTCGTGAGCCAGCAGGTGGCCTCGGACGTGCCCTACTCCATGTTCGGGCACTCCATGGGCTCCCTCGTGCTGCGCAACTACCTGCCGCGCTTTGGGGAGGGGCTTGCCGGTGCCGTCCTCTGCGGCACGGCGAACCAGCCCGAGGTCGTGGCCGCGGCGGGCAACGTGCTCGCCCGCGCCATCGTCAAGGTGCGCGGGGCCGACTACAAAAGCAAGCTTCTGCACAGCCTGGCCGACGGCGCCTACAGCCATCAGGTGAAGGACGCGCGCACGCCGTTCGACTGGCTCTCGCGCGACCCGGCGGTCGTGGACGCCTTCATCGCCGACGATCGCGCGGGCTTCATGTTCTCGGCCGGCGCCTACGCCACCTTGACCGAGCTGGCGGCCCGGGCCAACAGCCCGGCGGCCTACCGGGCCACGCCCCACGAGGTGCCCCTGCTCTTCGTGGCCGGCGGTGCCGACCCGGTGGGGAATTGCGGCCGCGGCGTGTCCAAGGCCGCCGAGGCCATGGAGGCCGCCGGCGGGAGGGATGTGACGCTGAAACTCTTCCCCGGCATGCGTCACGAGATCTTGAACGAGATCGGCAAGGAAGAAGTGTACGCCTACATTCTCGAATGGATAGAGGCTCACAACAGGAGTTGAGCGTAGAGGAGACGTCGGGTGTTCCGCGAATGCAACAAAGGCTGAGCGTAGAGGGACGCGGGGTGGTGCTCACCAAGCGAGTTCCGCAGCGAACGAAACAGGACTCAATGTCCTGTTTCGCCGAGCGAGGACTGTTCGAGCGACTGAGCATTACCCCGCGGCCCGACCCCGAGGAGTCGCAACAGGACTGAAAGGAAAGGGTGCAGAAATGAAGAAGTACGTCATCGCGCTCGATCAGGGCACGACCTCGTCCCGGGCCATGCTCATCGATCGCGGCGGCCGGGCCGTGGGCAGCGTGCAGCGGCCCTTTCCGCAGCTGTACCCCCAACCGGGCTGGGTGGAGCACGATCCCCACGACATCCTGTCTTCCCAGCTGGGCGCCTTGACCGAGCTTTTGCTCACCTACAGCGTAGATCCCGCCGAGATCGATTCGGTCGGCATCACCAATCAGCGCGAGACCACGGTGGTATGGGATCGCGCCACCGGCGAGCCCATCGCGAACGCCATCGTGTGGCAGTGCCGCCGCACGGCCCCCATGGTGGAGGCCCTGACGAGCGATCCGGCGGTGGCGGCCGAGATCACGGCCCGCACGGGGCTCGTGCCCGACGCCTACTTCTCGGCGAGCAAGATCGCCTGGATCCTGGGAGAGGTGCCCGGCGCCCGCGCGCGGGCCGAGCGCGGCGAGCTGGCCTTCGGCACCGTTGATAGCTGGCTTATCTGGAAGCTCACCTACGGGGCGGTGCACGCCACCGACGTGACCAACGCGAGCCGCACCATGCTCTACAACATCCACGAGGGCTGCTGGGACCCCTATCTGCTGGAGCTCTTCGGCATTCCCGCCTCCCTCATGCCCGAGGTGCGCCCCTCGGCCGGCGACTTCGGCGTGACGGCGAACCCGGGCCTTGTGCAGGGCATTCCCATTCGCGGCGTGGCCGGCGACCAGCAGGCGGCCCTGTTCGGCCAGTGCTGCTTCGAGCCGGGCCAGGCCAAGAACACCTACGGCACCGGCTGCTTTCTGCTGATGCACACGGGCCACGAGGCCTGCGCGAGCACCAAGGGCCTGCTCACCACCGTGGCCGCCTCGGCTCCCGGCACCGTGGGCACCGAGTACGCCCTGGAGGGCAGCGTGTTCATGGCCGGGGCCCTCATCCAGTGGCTCCACGACGAGCTGGGCATCCTGGAGAACGTGGCCGAGGCCGGCGCCATCGCCCGCAGCGTGCCGAGCACCGAGGGCGTGGTCGTGGTGCCGGCCTTCACGGGTCTGGGCGCGCCCTGGTGGGACGCCGATGCCCGGGGCGCCATCCTGGGCCTCACCCGCGGGGCGGGACGGGCGCACATCGTGCGGGCGGCGCTGGAATCGCTGGCCTACCAAGTGTGCGACCTGGTGCAGGCCATGACCGAGGACGCCGGCGTGCCCTTGTCGGTGCTGAACGTGGACGGGGGAGCGGCGGCCAACGACTTCCTCCTGCAGTTCCAGGCCGACATGCTCGGCGTGTCGCTGCGCCGTCCCGCCAACGCCGAGACCACGGCTCTGGGCGCGGCCTTCCTGGCGGGCCTGGCCACGGGCTTCTGGCCCGACACCGCGGCGCTTTCGGCCCTGCGGGAAGGAGAGGAGCGCTTCCTGCCCACCTTCGACGACGCGATGCGCACATCCCTCATGACCCGTTGGCGCGAAGCGGTGGCCCGGGTGCGCAGCTGATTTCGCCCGTCCCTCTTGATTTGGTGCGGAAAGCGTGAGCGCGGGGTCGCGGGCGCGGGCGAGGGCCTACAATAGGCACGTTGTGCGCAAGCGACGGAAAGGACAGGGCCCATGCGCGTGAGTATCGGAAGCGATCATGCTGGCTTCGGGCAGAAGCAGGCTTTGGCGGCGTATTTGGAATCGAAGGGCTTCGAGGTGACCGACTGCGGCCCCGACAGCGACGATCGCGTCGACTATCCCGACTATGCAGCCCCCGTGGCCCGGGATGTGGCCGAAGGTGCGGCCGACTTCGGCGTGCTCGTGTGCGGCACGGGCATCGGCATGGCCATGGCCGCCGACAAGGTGCCGGGCGTGCGCGCTGCCAACATCATCACCCCTGAGTTCGCTGCCCTGTGCCGCGAGCACAACGATGCGAACGTCATCACGCTCTCCGGTCGCTTCGTGCCGCTGGAGGAAAACGAGCGCATTCTCGACACGTTCTTCGCTACCGACTTCGGCGGCGGCCGCCACAGCGGCCGCGTCGAAAAGATCATGGCCCTCGACTAACAAAGGAGACGATAGATGGCTTTGGAATTTCTCGCCGCTGAAGACCCTCAGGTAACGGAATGCCTGCGGGCCGAGTTGGCGCGCCAGCGCGGAAGCGTGGAGCTGATCGCGTCGGAGAACTTCACCTCCCGCGCCGTGATGGAGGCGGTAGGCAGCGTGCTCACCAACAAGTACGCCGAGGGCTACCCGGGCAAGCGCTACTACGGCGGCTGCGAGAAGGTCGATATGGTGGAGGACCTGGCCCGCGACCGCGCTTGCGAGCTGTACGGCGCCAAGTACGCCAACGTGCAGCCCCATTCCGGTGCCAGCGCGAACTTCGGTGCCTACCTGTCCATCATCGAGCCCGGTGACACGGTGCTCGGCATGAGCCTCGATCACGGCGGACACCTCACTCACGGCAGCCCGGTGAACTTCTCGGGGCTCCTGTATAACATCGTCTCTTACGGCGTTGATCCGGAAACCGAGGTCATCGACTACGACGAGGTGGAGCGCATTGCCAAGGAATGCCGCCCGAAGGTGATCGTGGCCGGCGCCTCGGCCTATCCGCGCTTCATCGATTTCGAGCGCATGGCTGAGATCGCCCATTCCGTGGATGCCTACCTCATGGTGGACATGGCCCACATCGCCGGCCTCGTGGCCGCGGGCCTGCATCCGAGCCCGGTGCCCCATGCCGACATCGTCACCTCCACGAGCCACAAGACCCTGCGCGGCCCGCGCGGCGGCTTCATCCTCACCAACTCCGACGAGCTGGGGGCCAAGATCAACAAGGCCATCTTCCCCGGCGCCCAGGGCGGCCCGCTCATGCACGTCATCGCCGGCAAGGCCGTGGCCTTCGGCGAGGCCCTGCGCCCTGCGTACCGCACCTATATGGAGCACGTGGTGGAGAACTGCCGCACCCTCGGCCAGGGCATGATCGACGGCGGCCTGCGCCTGGTGTCCGGCGGCACCGACAACCACCTGTGCCTTGTGGACCTCACCGCCTCCGACATCACCGGCAAGGATGCCGAGAAGCTGCTGGAGAGCGTGGGGCTCACGGCGAACAAGAACTCCATCCCCAACGAGCAGCGCTCGCCCTTCGTGACGAGCGGCATCCGCGTGGGAAGCGCCGCGGCCACCACCCGCGGTTTCACCGCCGAGAACTTCTACGAGGTAGGCCAGCTCATCGCCACCACGGTGTTCAACGCCGCCGATGAGGCCACCCTCGCCGACGTCCGCCGTCGCGTGAACGCCCTGCTGGACGCCCACCCGCTGTACCCGGGGCTGGAGTACTAAGAGAAGTATCGGGTTTGGCTGAGCAGGCTGCGAGGCGGGCGGGGGCGTCCGCGCGCAGGTTGCGCAGCGAACGGAAATGTCCAGTGGACATTTCCGCCGAGCGAGCCATTGCTTGAGCACGGGCGCCCCCGCCCGCCTCGCAGCCGGACGAAAGGAACGAACTTATGGAGTGCAACGACCGCGTCGTCGTCATCGATCATCCCATGGTGCAGCACAAGCTGTCGAAGCTGCGCGACAAGAACACCTCCTCCAAGGACTTCCGCCAGCTCGTGCGCGAGTTGGCGATGTTCGAGGGCTACGAGGCCACCCGCGATTTGGCCCTGGAGGACGTGAAGGTGGAGACCCCCATCTGCACGGCGGACTGCAAGCAGGTGGCGGGCAAGAAGATGGTGATCGTGCCCATCCTGCGCGCCGGTCTGGGCATGGTGGACGGCCTGCAGGAGCTCATGCCCTCTACCTTCGTGGGCCATCTGGGCATGTACCGCGACCCTGAGACCCACGAGCCCCACGAGTACTACGCCAAGCTGCCCGACAGCATCGACCAGCGTGACGTGCTCGTGGTGGACCCGATGCTCGCCACCGGCGGCTCGGCGGCGGCCGCCATCCAGTACCTGCGCAAGCAGGGCGTGAAGAATATCAAGCTCATGGTACTCGTGGCCGCCCCCGAGGGCATCGAAGCGGTGCTCGCCGCCGATCCCGACGTGCGCATCTACACCTGCTCCATCGACGAGGGTTTGAACGACCGCGCCTACATCGTGCCCGGCCTCGGCGACGCCGGCGACCGCATCTTCGGCACGAAGTAAGTTTCCTTATTGAGTTAACGCGGGCGAAGGGCCCGGCGGCTGTCCGCGCGCAGATTCCGCAGACTCGGAAATATTGGGGTAAAATCCCTACACCAATATTTCCGAAAGCGAGGACTTGCCCGAGCACGGGCAGTTGCCGGGCCTTTCGCCGGAGGGATCGGCACCGAAGGCGAACAGCGGAGCGGGGGCGTGCCTGCGGAGTGCGGCCGCCCCGTCCCGCGATGGGAAGGAGTACCAATGTCAGTGGATAACCGCCCCAGTTGGGACGAGTACTTCATGGGCCTGGCCAACCAGGTGGCCGAGCGCACCACGTGTTTGCGCCGCGGGGTAGGGGCCATCATCGTGAAGGACCGCCGCATCCTGGCCACGGGCTACAACGGCGTGCCCACCGGGCTCGCCCATTGCTCCGAGACGGGGTGTCTGCGCCAGCAGCTCGGCATCCCGAGCGGCCAGCGCCATGAGATCTGCCGCGGCCTGCACGCCGAGCAGAACGCCATCATCCAGGCGGCTCGCTTCGGCACCGACATCGACGGCGCCACCATCTACGTGAACACCCAGCCCTGCGTCGTGTGCGCCAAGATGCTCATCAACGCCGGCATCAAGGAGATCGTGTACCAGAACCCGTACCCCGACGAGCTCTCCCAACAGCTGCTCGCCGAGTCCGGCATCCTCGTCCGCGAGTACACGGGGGAGTAGTCGCAGTACCGCCGCACGCCCCGACATCGTCTCCAACCGAACCTCGGCGCGCCGCCCGCCTCCCGGGCGGCGCGTCCGTTCTCCAATCTTTTCCAAACTGTTAACCACTCACGGAAAAACCCCGCTCGTTTCTTCTTAACCGAGAAGCGTCCTCGGCAATGCTTGTTACAATCTCCTCGCTTCTAAAGCGTATTGCTGGCTGGCTATGGTGAAAGGGGTTGGCGACCCATGCTGATCTTTCTCGGGGCTCTCGTGGGCTTCCTGGGGTTTGCGCCGCTGTTCCTTTCCTTTCGCCTCGCTCGCAAGCATCCGTCTACAAGTACGCTGTCCTTGGGGCTCTACGGCCTCGGTGGCGTTTCCGTCTCGTTGGTCGTCCTGGTGGTCGGCCTTCTTTTGTGCGCAGTGTGGGCACGGGACGGTCTCGTAGGGTTCGCTATCGCTGAAGCTGTGGTGTTCCTCGGCGCGACCATTGGGTTCGTCGTCTACCGGAACGGCATCTTCAAGCGTGGAGACAAGTAAGTAAGCACTCGGATTAACGAGGGGAGAGCAAAGTGGAAGAAGCTCTGAGCGAGTTCGTACAAGAGGCCCAGGGTCTCGCGGCGCACTTCGAGCCGCACACGGTGTTCAGCATCGGCGGCTGGGATGTCACCCAGTATATTGTCTGGCTGTTCATCGCTTTTATCGTGGTACTGCTCGTGGTGCTGGGAGCGGCGAAGAAGCTCCAGGTCATTCCGACCAACAAGTTCAGCAACATGGTGGAGTACGGCTACGAGTTCGTGACCCGCAATGTGGCCGAGGACGTGATCGGCCATGGATTCAAGAAGCACGTGCCCTTCCTGGCGACGATCTTCTTCTTCATTCTCATCTGCAACATTCTGGGTCTCATCCCCGGCTTCAAGACGTCCACCGGTGCCATCTCCTGCACCTGGGCTCTGGCCGCCATCTCGTTTGTGTACTTCAACGTCTACGGCCTGAAGACCTTCGGCTTCTTCGGTTACATGAAGACGCTGTGCCCCTCTGGTGTGCCGGGCCCCATGGCACCGGTCATCTGGTTCCTCGAGTTCTTCTCGATGGTCATCCGCGTGCTCACGCTGGCCGTCCGACTCTACGGCAACATGCTCGCGGGCCACATGGTGCTCGCGGTGTTCGGCATCGCCACCACCTGCTTCCTGCAGCAGGCCCTGTTCGCCGGGTCCCTCGATCTCATCGCGGGCCTGCCGTCCATCGCCTGGTTCGTGCTGCTGGTGCTCATGTACGCCCTCGAGTGCCTGGTGGCTTTCATCCAGGCCTTCGTGTTTGCCATCCTGTCGGCTTCCTACATCAACATGGCGACCCACGCCCACTAGGAACCGACCGCGCTCGAGCGCATCCGGCCGCATCGCGCGGCGGCCCGTCGCAGCCCATGCGACACGACATTGGTGTCACAGCTGTTCCACACGGCTGAACATATTTGGTAAATACCCCTTGACAGGTGAGGGGTTGGACAAAGGAGGAAGTTGTGGAAATCACTCTTGCACTTGCCGCTCTGAAGGTTGTGGGCTACGGCCTCGCTGCCATCGGCCCTGGCATCGGCATCGGTATCGCGACCTATGGTCTGTGCGTGTCCGCTGCTCGCCAGCCCGAGATGAAGGGTCAGCTCATGGGCTACTTCTTCATCGGCGCCGCCATGTCCGAGGCGCTGGCACTGCTCGGCTTGGTTCTGTTCTTCATCGGCTAATCGCTTATCGACGGTATAAGAGATTACGAGCATAAGAACAGGAGGCAAGCGAGTTGAAATGCACGAATAAGGCAGCGAAGTTCGGCGCCGCGGTGGTTGCCGCAACCGGTTTCGCGATGACTTGTCCTGCGTATGCATTCGCTTCTGAGGGCGGCATCGACGCGATTCTGCCCAAGATGAACGAGTTTATTCCCATGCTCGTCGCCTTCATCATCCTGTGGATCGTTCTGGCGAAGTTCGGCTGGCCCGTGTTCAACGGCATGCTGGAGAAGCGCGAGAACACCATTCGCGAGGCCTTGAAGAAATCCGAGGAAGCGCAGATCGAAAGCGAGCGCGTGCTTGCGGAGTACAAGCAGCAGTTGGCTGACGCCAAGGCGCAGTCGACCCAGATCATCGCGGATGCCCGCGCTATCGGCGAGGCTGTGAAGGCGGATATCACCGCCCAGGCCCAGACCGAGGCGTCCGACATGATCGCCAAGGCCAAGTTGGCTATCGAGGCCGAGAAGAAGCAGGCTATCGCCGATCTTCAGGCTTCCATCGCCGACACGTCCGTGGATGTGGCCTCCCGTCTCATCGGGCAGGACCTCACCGAGGGCGAGCACCGGGCGATCATCGAGCGCTATGTAAAAGAGGCGGGTAGTTTCAATGGCAACTAATCGTCTTGTCGTCAAAGAGGAAGTCGCTGTATTCGCGTCGGTGCTGTTCGACGCGGCCCACGAGGCCGGCGGCCAGGAGGCCGTTTTGGATGTGCGCGAGCAGATGGGCGAGATCATTCGCCTCATGCGCGCCGATCTCGATCTCGCCGTGTCGCTTTCCAGCGCCGACTACACTGCGGAGCAGCGCAAGGGTCTCGTCGAGGCGGTGTTCGCCGACTGCCACCCCGCGCTGCGCGAGGTGCTGGCCGTCATGGCCGAGCGCGGTCAGGCCGACCTGCTCCCGCGCGTCTACGCCGATTACTGCGAACTTTTGAGCGCCAAACTCAATCTCGTGGTCGTCGACGTGGTGACCGCTGTTTCCCTGGACGACGGGCTGCGCCAACTCATTACGGAAAAAGCAGAGGCTGACCTGGGCAAGAAGGCGGTGCTGCGTGAGCGCATCGACAAGTCTATCTTGGGCGGCATCATCATGAGTGTGGACGGGAACTACATCGATGCGAGCATGATCTCGCAGCTGAACCGTGCCCGCCACATTCTCAAAGACACATCAGATGGAGGTGAATGCTAGTGACTGAAATCACCGCACAGTCCATTGACGCCGCGCTGCGCAAGCAGCTCGAAGCACTGAACGTCAGTGTGGAATCTCGCGAAGTGGGTATGGTCATCCAGGTCGGCGACGGTATCGCTCGTGTCGACGGCCTCCGCGATGCCATGGCCGGTGAGCTGCTCGAGTTTGTCGGCGAGGGTGGCAAGACCGTCTACGGTCTGGCCCAGAACCTCGAAGAGGACGAGGTCGGCGCCGTGCTTCTCGGTGACGTCACCGCAATCAAGGAAAACGACCAGGTCCGCACGACCGGTCGTATCGTTGAGGTTCCCGCCGGCAAGGCCATGCTCGGCCGCGTGGTGAACCCGCTCGGTATGCCCATCGACGGCAAGGGCCCCATCAAGGCCGAGGGAAGCCGCCCCGTGGAGTTCAAGGCTCCCGGCGTTATCTCCCGCCAGCCCGTTGACGAGCCCATGCAGACCGGTATTCTGGCCATCGACTCGATGGTGCCGATCGGCCGCGGTCAGCGCGAGCTGATCATCGGCGACCGCCAGACCGGTAAGACCGCTATCGCCATCGACGCTATCATCAACCAAAAAGATACCGACATGATCTGCATCTATGTCGCTATCGGCCAGAAGGCCTCGACGGTTGCCGGCGTGGTGGAGACCCTCGAGCGCCACGGCGCCATGAAGAACACCATCATCGTGGCCGCCACCGCTTCCGATTCGGCCCCGCTGCAGTACATCGCCCCCATGGCCGGTGCTGCCATGGGCGAGTTCTTCGTCTACAACGGCGAGGACGGCCAGCCCGCCTCCGCCGAGAACCGCGGCCGCGCCGTGCTCATCGTCTACGATGACCTGTCCAAGCAGGCCGTGGCCTACCGCCAGATGTCGCTGACCCTGCGCCG